>VGRA01000076.1 GCA_016875515.1 Deltaproteobacteria bacterium
CGCACCAGCAACAGCATGCTGTTCGGCGTGGAGAACGGGCTGAAGGCCCTCAAGGGCCGCCGCGAGGCGCTGGTGGACGCGGAGTTCTTCGCCACCAAGGTGACCGCCGAGAAGGCGCTGCGCGCCAAGGTGGCCGCGGACCCTGCGCTGCAGGCCCAGTACGGTAAGGCCTGGGACGAGGTGGCCCGCGCGGTGGCCGCCGGCCGCAACCTGCGCAAGCCGTTCGGCATGCTCGAGGGCGGCCAGGGCTTCATGTCCGACTACTTCAACTTGGCCCGCATGCTGGTCCGCGCCTCCGCGGAGCTGCCGCTGCCGAACGAGAAGCGGCTGAGGGAGTTCACGGACGCCCAGCTGCCCCAGCTGAAGCAGCAGCTGTTCAGCACCGCGCCCATTCACGACGAGTTCGAGGTGGCGCTGCTCACCTTCTCACTCACCAAGCTGCGGGAGGTGCTGGGGCCGGACGCCCAGGTGGTCCGCCAGGTACTGGGGACGGAAAGCCCGGCGGCGGTGGCCGCGCGGCGGGTGGCAGGCGCCTCGCTCAAGGACGTCCAGGCGCGCAAGGCGCTGTTCGAAGGAGGCGCGGCGGCGGTAGCGGCCTCGAAGGATCCCTTCATCCAGCTCGCCCTGGCGGTGGACCCGGAGGCGCGGGCGGTGCGGCGGCGGTACGAGGACGAGGTGGAATCGGTCCTCAAGAAGAACTCGGAGCTGGTGTCCCGGGCGCGGTTCGCCGTGCAGGGCACCTCCAGCTACCCGGACGCCACCTTCACCCTGCGGCTCTCCTACGGCGCGGTGGAGGGCTACGCGGAGAACGGCGCGCACGTGGCGCCGCTCACCACCTTTGCCGGCGCCTACAAGCGTCACACCGGCTCGGACCCCTTCGCGCTGCCGCCGCGGTGGCTGGCTGCCCAGCAGAAGCTGGCCCTGGACACCCCGTTCAACATGGCCACGTCCAACGACATCATCGGCGGCAACTCCGGTTCGCCGGTGATCAACAAGGACGCCCAGGTGGTGGGGCTGATCTTCGACGGGAACATCCAGTCGCTCGGCGGGGATTACGGGTTTGATCCGGCCGTCAACCGCGCCGTCGCCGTGCACAGCGCCGCCGTGCTGGAGGCGCTGGACAAGGTGTACGGCGCCACGCGGCTCCTGGAGGAGTTGCTCGGCCCCGCGGTGCCGAGCCGCACGCGCTGAGCGGCAGCGGGCGAGCCCCCTACTCCCACTCGATGGTGGCGGGGGGCTTGCTCGAGATGTCGTACGTCACGCGGTTGATGCCGCGCACCTCGTTAATGATCCGCGCGGAGATGCGGGCCAGCAGCTCGTGCGGCAGCCGCGCCCAGTCCGCGGTCATCCCGTCCACGGATGTGACGGCGCGCACCACGCACGTCCACTCGTAGGTGCGCTCGTCCCCCATCACCCCCACGCTCTGCACCGGCAGCAGCACCGCGAAGGCCTGCCACAGCTCCTTGTAGAGCCCGGCCGCCCGGATCTCCTCCTGGACAACGGCGTCCGCTCGCCGCACCAATCCCAGCTTGTCCCCGGTCACGTCACCCAGCACCCGGATGGCCAGCCCCGGCCCCGGGAAGGGCTGGCGGGACACCATCTCGTCCGGCAGGCCCAGCTCGCGTCCCAGTGCCCGCACCTCGTCCTTGAAGAGCTCCCGGAGCGGCTCCACCAGGGACAGCTTCATGTTCTCCGGCAGGCCCCCCACGTTGTGGTGGCTCTTGATGGTGGCGGACGGCCCCTTGAGGGACACCGACTCGATCACGTCCGGGTACAGGGTCCCCTGGGCGAGGAAGCGCGCGTCCTCCACCTCGGCCGCCGCCTCGTCGAAGACCGCCACGAACTCCCGGCCAATGATCTTCCGCTTCCGCTCCGGGTCCGCCACCCCGGCCAGGGCGCCGAGGAACCGCGCGCGGGCGTCTACTGTGCGGAGCGGCACGTGGAACTGCCCCCGGAAGAGCCCCTCCACCTGCTCCCGCTCGCCGGCGCGCAGCAGGCCGTTGTCCACGAAGATGCACTGCAGCCGGTCCCCGACGGCGCGGTGGATGAGCACTGCCGCCACGGACGAGTCCACGCCGCCCGAGAGCCCGCAGATCACCCGCCCTTCGCCCACCTGGGCCCGGATGGCGCGGATGGCCTCCTCGGCGAAGCCCTTCATGGTCCAGCTGAAGGTGACGCCGCAGCCGCGGAGGAAGGCCTGCAGCATCTCCCTCCCCCGCGGCGAATGGACCACCTCGGGGTGGAACTGCACGCCGTAGAGCGGCCGGGAGGCGTGGGCAATGGCGGCAAAGGGCGACGACGGCGTGGTAGCCACCGCCTCGAACCCCGGCGGCAGCGCCTCCACAAGGTCCCCGTGGCTCATCCAGACCTTGACCGGCTCGCCGGCATGGAATGGGGCGAGCGGGCCGCGCGGGGCCGACACCAGGATCTCCGCCGCGCCGTACTCGCGGTGCATGGCCCGGGCCACCCGGCCACCCAGCAGCGTGCTCATCAGCTGCAGCCCGTAGCAGATGCCCAGCACCGGCACCCCCAGATCGAACACCTCGGGCGAGCAGCTGGGGGCCCCCTTCTGGTCCACGCTCATGGGGCCGCCGGAGAGGATCACCCCCCGCGGCGCGAAAGCGCGGAGCTGGGACGGGGTGAGATCCGGGCGGTGGATCTCGCAGTACACGCCCAGCTCGCGCACCCGCCGGGCGATCAACTGGGTGTACTGGCTCCCGAAGTCGAGGATGAGGATGCGCTCGGCGTGGATGTCCAAGGGGGGGCTCCGGGTAGGGGATGCGCGGGACGGGCACTAATTGACCCGGACCGGGGCTTACCGCTATCAACCCCCGGTCATACAAGGTTTTTCCTGCTGCACAGCCCGAGAGGACGTACCGCATGCGCACACTGGCCGGAGCAGCTGCCGCACTGACCCTGGCGTTGACCGGGTGCGTAAAGGAGATCAGCTCGGACGAACGCCTGGACCGGGAGACGCAGGCCGCGCCGGCCTCGGACGTCATGGACGCGGACGCGCTGGCCCGCGTCAACTGCAAGGACGTCGAGGACCAGTTGGCGTCGGCCAAGTCCGAGTCCCGCTCGGAGGCAGAGCGGGTCCTCGTTTACGTGGACCTGTTCAATTCCCTGAAGACGCGGACCGAGCAGTTCGAGGAGTCCATGCGCCGCAACCCGGACCTCTCCTTCAAGGAGGGGAGCCAGGAGCTCGTCAAGGCGCGGGACCTGTGCGTGGAGCAGTTCGCGGACGTCCGGGTGGAGTTCGACAAGTACGTGCGAGAGCTCGTGGACTTCGCCGTGGTGGACGAGGTCCGCGGTGGCGCCACGGTGAAGGTGGCCCGCCTGGACTTCGAGGTGCTGCGCAAGGGCATCAGCGCGCTCGCCCCGGCAGACGCAGACCTGCTGCTGCAGCGCGTAGCCAACGCGGAGAAGAAGCTGGGGATTGCCCCGCCGCCTCCTGCCGCCGAGCAACCCGCCAACGGCAAGAAGCGGTAGGCAGGCATGCTGACCGGGATCCTGCTCTCGGCCGCTCTTGCGGCCGGGCCGGCAAACGCGGGAAAGGCTGCCCCCGAGAAGCCTCCTGCCGCGCCGGCCGCCCCTGCCGCTGCGGCCGGCTCGGACGTGGATCCGGTGGACACTGTGCGGGCGGGCGTCCGGCAGTTCCTCGCCAGCTACGCCGCCCGGGACGTGGCCGGGGTGGTTCGCCTCTTTGACTCCAACGCACCGCTGTTCCTGGGGACGGATCTCGGCGAGGCCTGCAACGACGTCCCGTGCCTCGAGCAGCTGCTCAAGGACCGCTTCGGGGTGTGGGAGACGGCCACCATGGCAAGCCCGGCGCGGGTGCACGTGGAGGTGGCCTCCTCGCTCGCCACCGCCTGGTTCGACACGGAGCTGGACGCCAAGTCCGGCATCTCCCGCCGCAAGACGAAGCTGCGGTTCGCAACCACCTGGCGGCTGTACGGGACGGACTGGAAGCTCACGCAGGTGCTGCTCGCCGTGCCCACCAAGGGCCAGTCCGGGCGGGAGATCCTGCGGCAGAACGAGCTGAACTGACGCCCCCTACTCCACCCGGTAGTTGGGCGCCTCCTCGGTGATGATCACGTCGTGGACGTGGCTCTCCTTGAGCCCCGCCGAGGTGATCCGGACGAAGCGGGCGTTGTGCCGCAACTCCTCGATGGTGGCGCACCCGGTGTACCCCATGCCGCTGCGGATGCCTCCGAGCATCTGGAAGATGTTCATGGCGAGGCTGCCCTTGTAGGGCACCCGCCCCTCGATGCCCTCCGGCACGAGCTTCATCTCCGTTTCGACGTCCGACTGGAAGTAGCGGTCCTTGCTCCCCTGCTTCATGGCCCCGAGACTGCCCATGCCGCGGTAGCCCTTGTAGGAGCGTCCCTGGTACAGGATGACGTCCCCGGGGGCCTCCTCGGTGCCGGCGAACAGCGAGCCGATCATCACGGAGGACGCCCCCGCGGCGAGCGCCTTCACGATGTCCCCGGAGTACTTGATCCCGCCGTCGGAGATGACGGGCACACCGTGGCGGTCTGCCTCGCGCGCGCAGTCGTCCACCGCCGTCACCTGGGGCACGCCCACGCCGGCCACCACCCGCGTGGTGCAGATGGAGCCGGGGCCGATGCCCACCTTCACCCCGTCCACTCCCGCCTCGATGAGCGCGCGCGTCCCCTCCGCCGTGGCCACGTTCCCCGCCAGCAGCTCGAAGCGGCCGGACCAGTTTCGCCTCACGTCCCGCACCGCCTCCAGCACGCCGCGGCTGTGGCCGTGCGCGGTGTCCACCACGATTACGTCCACGCCGGCCTTCACCAGCGCGTCCACCCGCTCCTCGCGATCCGCGGACACGCCCACGGCCGCGGCGCAGATGAGCCGTCCCAATCCGTCCTTGGCGGCGAGCGGGTGGCTCCGCGTCTTCTCGATGTCCTTGATGGTGATGAGCCCGCGCAGCTCCCCCGCGTCGTTCACCACCAGCAGCTTCTCAATCCGGTGCGCGTGGAGCAGCTCGATGGCCGCGGGACGGGCAATCCCCTCCCGCGCCGTCACCAGCTTGCGCGTCATCACCTGGTCCACGCGCTGCGTGACGTTCTTCTCGAAGCGCACGTCCCGGCTGGTGACGATCCCCACCAGCTTGCGCCCCTCCACCACCGGGATGCCGCTCACGCCGTGCCGCTCCATGAGCGCCAGGGCGTGGCTGAGCGGCGCGTCCGGCGGGGTGGTGACCGGGTCCACCACCATCCCGGACTCGTACTTCTTCACTTTCAGGACCTCCAGCGCCTGCTGCGAAGGGGGCATGTTCTTGTGGATGACGCCAATGCCGCCCTCCTGCGCCATGGCAATGGCCGTCCGGGACTCGGTGACGGTGTCCATGGCGGAGGACAGGAGCGGGATGTTCAGCCGCAGGTTGCGCGTGAGCCGGGTGGAGAGGTCCACCTGCCGGGGGAGCACCGCGCTCTCCGCGGGCTGGAGGAGGACGTCGTCGAACGTCAGGGCGAGGCGAAGGTTGTCCGTCTGCATGAAAGCGGTTCCGTCCGGGGAAGGGGCGCGGCAAGATACAACGGTTCTCCGCCCGTGCCCTCCGACGCGCCGCTCCCTGCCCTGCTTGTCAAGCTCCCCTTCCCCACCCGGGCGGAGTTCCTGCGACTCCATGGCGCCAACCTGACCGCGGGTGGACTGTTCGTCCGCACGCCGCACGTGAAGGCGCCCGGCACCGAGGCCGTGGTGGAGGTGCGGCTGCAGGGCGGTGATCGGCTCCTCTACGCGCAGGTGCGCGTGGAGTTCGTGAGTGGCCAGGGCGGCAAGGGCATCCCCGGCATGGGGCTGCGCTTCACCCACGTGGACGCGCCGACGCAGCGGTTCCTGGACAAGGTGGCGGCCAGCTACCTGCACGCCCGCAAGCCGCTGCCGCCCACGCCGCCCCACGTGGGGCCCGTGATCTGGGCGGTCCCGCTGCCCGTTCCGCCGCCTCCCGAGCCCCCGCCCGCCCCCGCGCAGGCAAGGCCCTCGCAGGCAGAGCCCGTGACGCTCCCCGTGGCTGCGGATCTCCCCGCGGAAATCCCGGGCGAAACGGCCACGGAGACACCCTCCGTTCCGCAGCCAGGTGCGGCGGCTTCGTCCCTGGAGCAGGCCCCGTCCGCGCCCCCCGAGTCCGCGGGCGTGAAGGGCTTCTTCAAGAAGCTGTTCGGCGGCTGATCAGGCGGTGCGGCGGCGCGTCTTCCAGGCCCGGTAGCCCAGGTAGCCGAGCAGCCCTACGATCAGCGTTCCGAACACCACGATCTGCCCTTCCTTCAGCTTCTGGAGCAGGTACTCGAGCTCCCCGCCGAAGCGGAAACCCAGGTAGACGAAGACCGGGGCCGAGGCGAGCGCAGCCAGCCCGTCCCAGAAGATGAAGTGGCTGTAGGGCATGCCGGAGCTGCCCG
This sequence comes from Deltaproteobacteria bacterium, assembly GCA_016875515.1. Classification (GTDB taxonomy): domain Bacteria; phylum Myxococcota; class Myxococcia; order Myxococcales; family Myxococcaceae; genus VGRA01. The sequence goes on from VGRA01000076.1 coordinate 6,420, forward strand.
CGAGGAAGTAGGTCACCGCCCGAACGCCCGGCATGAAGCGCGCCACCATGACGATCTTCTCGCCGTAGCGCTTGAACAGCACCTCCACGCGGGCCTTCTTCTCCGGCGTCACCACGCGGGCGAAGAGCCCCTTGCCGGCGTCCACGCGGTTGCCGGCGCGACGCCCGGCGAAGAAAATGAGTGAGTCTCCCAGCAGGATCCCGCAAAACCCAACTGCTATCATGCCCGGAAGGCTCGCCGCCCCCTTGCTGGCGAGGTACCCGCCGAGGCTGAGCGAGATGTCCTCCGGCAGGGGCACCCCCAGCCCGCAGGCCACCAGGACGGAGAACACGGCCAGGTAGGCCACCAGCCCGTCGTGCCCCAGCAGCAGCGCGCGAAGTACCTGCTCCACGTCCGGGCGTCCTACTTCTTCACGGCGGGCTTGCGCGGCTCCACGCGGGCGAGCGCGTCCAGCATCCAGGTGTCCAGCGGCTTGCCGCCGTCGTCGAACCCGCGGGCGAGATCCTTCAGGCCAAAGTAGCCCTGGGTCGCCGCCTGGTCCCACGCCGCGTCCTGCGCGCCGAGCGCCCGGAGCGCCGCTGCGCGGGACAGCAGCGCCACCGCGTAGGCCCCCACGGACTTCTCCGCGGCGCCGGACAGCTGCGCCTCACGCAGCAGCGCCGCGCCGTTGCCCCAGCCGGACTCTGCCTTCCTCGAGACCTGGGGCTCCAGCACCACCCGGGCGTACTCCGCCAGCAGCCCCTCCAGGTTGGGCTTCTCCGACGGCCCCACAATCAGCGCTATTTCGTTCTCGGCCTGGGAACCCCGCACCGCCCCCTGCGCGTCCAGCAGGTTCATCACCACCAGCGTGCTGGGGCCGTCCTCCGGGACCTTGAGGGTGGCGCGGAGCTTGAGCAGGGGCTCGTCCAGGCCCGCGAGGTACGGACGGAGCGCCCGGCGGTACTCGCCCTGCGCCTGCGCGAGCGCGTCCTGGAGGGTCCAACCCGCGTGGACCGTCTTGAGCAGCCCCTCCAGCCCTTTCAGGTCCTGCAGATCCTTCCCCTTGGCGCCCGTGGCAAACGGCGGAGGCGAAGACTGGAGCGTGTAAGCCAAGTACCGGTCCAACGGCACGGGGTGGGCGTCGAAGAAGGATTGGGCCTGCTCCCGAAGCGCGCCGTCCCCGGAGAGCACCCGCGCGCGCACCTGCTGGCGCACCGGGTGGAACAGGCGCCTCGGCGCCGGGTGCAGGCGGGTGACCGGGGCGTCATCGAAGCCGTTGGCGTTCAGCAGCGAGAAGAGCGTGAAGACGCGCTCGTCTGCTCGCAACTCCACCCCCTCCCCCGTGTACAGGCTGGCGAACCAGTCGGACTCGGCGAGGGCGGGAGCGGACAGCAGCAGCGCGGCCAGGAGCGGGATGCGGAGAGACATGCGGTCGTCAGAGGGTATCAGAGGACCGGTGCGAAGGCCTGCAGGTATTCGCGGGCGTAGCCCGCGTAGGTCCGCGCGGACTCCAACAGGAAGGCGCGCTCGGCGTCCGTGAGCGGCCGCTTCACCTTGCCGGGGCTGCCCAGCACCAGGTGTCCCGGGGGGATCTCCGTCCCCGGCGTCAGCAGCGCCCCCGCGGCGATGATGCAGCCGTCTCCCACCTTCACCCCGTCCAGGAGGATGGCCCCCATGCCCACCAACACGCGGTTGCCTACGCTGCAGCCGTGGAGCACCACGTGGTGGCCCACCGTCACGTCGTCCCCAATGTGGGTGGCGAACCCCCGGCTCTGCACGTGGACCAGGGAGAGATCCTGGATGTTGGTGCGTGCACCGATGCGGACCGGCTGCACGTCCCCGCGGATCACCGCGTTCATCCACACGGAGGACCCCTCCCCCATCACCACGTCCCCCAGCACCTGCGCCGAGGCGTCCACGAAACAGCCCTCCGGTACCGCCGGGGACTTGCCGCGGAAGGGGCGGATCACGGCGCGAGCCTGGGCGCGTTCACCGTGCCCGCGGGGGCCACCGGGAGCGCCGCCGGCCGCACGTACCCCACCTGGAGGCCCAGGAGCTGGTTGGGGCTGGCGTGCTCCACCTTCACCTTCACCAGGGCCCCGGCGGGGGCGTCCCCGTCGAAGTTGACGGTGCGGTTCTCCGGGGTGCGGCCAAAGCGGCGCAGCGGGTCCGTGCGCGAGGGCCCTTCCACCAGCACCTCCACCTCCAGCCCCACCTGCGTGGACATGATCTCGCCGGAGATGCGGCGCTGGATCTTCTGCAGCCGCTCGAGCCGCTCGATCTTCACGTCGTGCGGCACCGG
>VGRA01000077.1 GCA_016875515.1 Deltaproteobacteria bacterium
CAGTCGGAGTCCAGGAAGCATCGGCGCCCGGCCCCGCAGCGCAGCGGGGCGGAGCCGCCGCAGTCCACGTCCGTCTCCACGCCGTTGAGGACGCCGTCTGTGCAGCCCGCCAGCCGGTCTCGCTCGAGCACCAGCGCGAAGGCGAGGTCCCCCCCGGCGCCGCTGCACGCCATGGTGGGCCAGGGGCGGTTGCCTCCTGCCACCCGGAGGCTCTGCCCGGAGAAGGCCTGCCCGTCCGGGTAGTCTTGCCCGTGCAGGGCCACCGCCGCGGACAGCACGTCTCCAGGGAGTGCCCGGACGGCGAGCACGTACTCGTTGGGACGGTTGGCAGTCCCGGGAGTGAGGGCACGGGCCCCCTTGGCGGGGACGAGCGGCACCTCGATGGGCACCTCGTTGCCGTCCACGCAGCCTCCCGCACCGTCCTCGGTGCAGGGGAGCTCCGTCACGGCCAGGGTCCCGCTGGCGAGCGGCCGGTCATTGAGCAAGCCGCCCCACGTGCGGCGGACCTCCAGCTGGAGCTGGGGCTGGGAACCCACCGGTGCGGGCGCGGTGCGCCGCACCACCAGCCGGGCCAGCGCGGGCCAGCCGGGACTCGTCACGCGGAACAGCTGCGCAGCGTCCTGCCGTTGCAGCTCCGCGCCTGACACGGGCAGCCTGCCCGTCACGGCCGCCCCCACGCCCGAGCAGAGCGCAACCCCGCTGGGGCAGGCGAGCGGGAGGTTGACGGCAGCGGAGGCGCGGGCGGGAGGAGGCGCCTCGGCATTCCCGGTGGCTGGACCACGGCCGGCGGCGGTGGCGAGCACCGCCTCGAACATCCAGCAGCGGATGGGCCGCGTCGGGGAGGCAGGCATCATCAGGGAGGACTTTCCGCGAATGAAGCAAGCCGCCCGGGGACAGTCAAACCCGCGACCACCCCGAAAAAAGACGGGGCCGCGGGGTCAAGCAGCGCGCCTACCGGCGGCGCTTCGCCGGGGCTGGCTGGCGGCCAGTGGCGCGCGCAGGCTGGGGGTCCACCTCGTTCTGGGCGCGCACCACCATCTCGATGGCGCGGCCGAGCGCCTCGCCCAGCCAGGGGTCCGCCTTGAGGAGGGCGTCCTCCACGGTGCGGAACCGCTCCTGGTCGTGGCGCGTCACCGACGGGGTGTCGCTGAAGTCAAGGAAGTCCGGGAGGGCCACGCCGAGCGCCGCCGCGATGGACGCGATGGTCTCCAACCGGGGGGCCGGGCGGTCCCCCCGCTCGATGCGGGACAGCCCATCCCGGCTCATCCCGGCCACCTCGGCCAGACGCTCCTGGGACCAGCCCTTCTCCTGCCGAAGCTCGCGAATTCGGGCCGCAACCCGGGATGACAACGTCGCCATGTCTACGCCTCCCTGCCAACCTGCTTGTAAAAGTTTGGACGCTTCATCGGATTTCCCCACCCAGTTGGCGAGTGACGATTGTTCATCCGGTATTTTGTCTTCCGCCGAACATTTAGCGCAAGCCCCCATGTCCGCTGGACAGGGCGGGCGGGCCGGTACTAGCACCCGTCCTTCCATGAGATTCTCCAACGTCTCCATTGCCTCCGCCGCACACGTGGATGCCCCGCACCGCGTGACCTCCGCCCAGTTGTGCGATCGGCTCGCCCCCGCGCTGGCCCGGTTCGAGGCCCGGCCCGACGTGCTGGAGACCGCCTCCGGCGTCATCTCCCGCCACTACTGGGACAAGGGTGTCCAGCCCAGCCAGGCGGCGACCTGGGCGGCGGAGAAGGCGCTGGCCGAGGCGGGGGTGGACCGCGCGCGGGTGGGGGTGCTGGTCAGCACCTCGGTGAGCCGGGACTTCATCGAGCCGTCCACCGCGTGCCTCGTCCACGGCAACCTGGGCCTCTCCCCCGAGTGCCAGAACTTCGACCTCGGGAACGCCTGCCTGGCATTCATGAACGGCATGGCGCTCGTCGGCAACATGATCGAGCGCGGCCAGGTGGACTACGGGCTCGTGGTGAACGGCGAGAGCGCCCGGGACATCCAGGACCTGACCATTGAGCGGCTGATGCGGCCGGAGGCCACCAAGGCGGACTTCCGGGAGCAGTTCGCCACGCTGACGCTGGGGTCCGGGGCGGCGGCCATGCTGCTGTGCCGCAGCGACCTGGCCCCCGGCGGGCACCGCTTCACCGGGGCGGTGACGCGGGCGGCCACCCAGCACAACCAGCTGTGCCGCGGCCAAGTGGACAAGATGGTCACGGACGCCAAGACGCTGCTGTTCGCCGGGCTGGCGCTGGCGGACCAGACCTGGGCGCTGGCGAAGGAGGCGCTGGGCTGGTCCCCGGAGAAGCTGGACGAGATCGTCATCCACCAGGTGAGCGGCACGCACACGCGCTTGCTGTGCGACCAGCTGGACCTGGACGTGGAGAAGGTGCTCGCCATCTTCCCCGAGTTCGGCAACGTCGGGCCGGCGTCCGTCCCCATTGTCCTGTCCAAGGCGGCGGAGGCGGGGCGCATCCAGGCCGGCCAGCGGGTGGCGCTCATGGGCATTGGCAGCGGCCTCAACTGCATGATGGCCGAGGTCATCTGGTGAACCGGTTCGAGCCGGCGCTGTACCCCTTCGAGCCCCGCTGGTTCGACCGGGGGGGCGGCATCCGGATGCACTACCTGGACGAGGGGCCCGCCTCGCCTGCCGGCACCGTGGTGTTCGTGCACGGCAACCCGTCCTGGTCGTTCTACTGGCGGGAGCTGGTCAAGGCGCTTCGCCCCACGCACCGCTGCATCGCGGTGGACCACGTGGGGATGGGGCCGTCCGACAAGCCGTCCGAGGTGGACTACCCGTACACGCTGGCCGCCCGGGTGGAAGATCTCACGCGGCTCCTGGACGCGGTGGTCCCCGAGGGGCCGGTGATGCTCGCCGCGCATGACTGGGGCGGGATGATCGGCATGGCGTGGTCGGTGGAGCGGCCCGAGCGGGTGAAGCGGCTGGCGCTGCTCAACACCGCGGCCTTCCCGCTGCCTGCCGCGAAGCGGCTTCCCTGGCAGCTCGCGCTCGCGCGGACGCCGTTGGGCACGCTCCTCGTGCGCGGCATGAACGCCTTTGCGTGGGGCGCCACGGTCTTCGGGATGACGCGCCGGGAGATGCCCTACTCGGTGCAGCAGGCCTACCTGGCACCGTACGACAGCTGGGCGAACCGGGTGGCCACGCTCCGCTTCGTGCAGGACATTCCGCTCACCCCCGGCGCCCCCGGGTACAACGTGGTGGCCGGCACCGCGGAGAAGCTCTCCCGCTTCCAGGCAACCCCCACGCTGCTGGGCTTCGGCGCGCAGGACTTCGTCTTCGACGACCACTTCCTGGCGGAGTGGAAGCGCCGACTGCCCGGTGCGCGCGCGCTGCGGCTGGAGGACGCGGGCCACTACGTGCTGGAGGACGCGCCGGAGGTGATGGTTCCGGCGGTGGCCTCCTTTCTGAGGGAGGGCTGAGCGCATGGCCTTTGCGTCCTGCAACATCGCGGACGCGGTGGGGCGGATGGCCGCGCTGCAGCCGGACCGCCCCGCGGTGGTGGTGACCGCCGGGCGGAGCGGCGGCCGCCGAAGCTACGCGCACTGGACGTTCGCGCAGCTGGAGGCGGAGAGCGCCGCGTGCGCCCGGGGGCTGCTGGAGGCGGGCTTCGGGCGCGGCGAGCGCGCCGTGCTCATGGTGACGCCGGGGCTGGACTTCTTCGCGCTCGCCTTCGGGATGCTGCGGGCGGGCGTGGTGCCGGTCCTGATTGACCCCGGACTGGGCACCGCGCAGCTGTCCCGCTGCCTCGCCGAGGCGCGCCCCTCGGGCTTCATTGGCGTCAGCCGCGCGCACGCGGCGCAGCGGGTGCTGGGGTGGGCGAAGGAGACGGTGACGCGGCGGGTGACGGTGGGGCCGCGGCTGTTCTGGGGCGGCCACACGCTCGCACAGCTGAAGTCGCTCGGGCGCGGCTCCCCCCTGCCCCTGCCGGACACCGCGCCGGACGAGGTAGCCGCGGTGCTGTTCACCAGCGGCAGCACCGGGATTGCCAAGGGCGTGGTGTACCTGCACCGCCACTTCGTGGCGCAGGTGGAGATGATCCGGGACACGTACGGCATCCAGCCCGGCGAGGTGGACCTGCCCACCTTCCCCCCGTTCGCGCTGTTCGATCCCGCGCTCGGCATGACCGCGGTGCTGCCGGAGATGGACTTCACCCGCCCGGCGCGGGTGGACCCGTCCATGCTGCTGGAGCTGCTGGAGGACTGGAAGGTCACCAGCGTCTTCGGCAGCCCGGGGCTCCTGGGCACGGTGGCGCGCCACGGCGCCCGCCACGGCGTGAAGTGGCCGGACACGGTGCGGCGCGTGCTGTCCGCCGGTGCCCCGGTGCCGGTGCCCACGCTGGAAGGGATGCACCGGCTGCTGGCGGACGGGGCGGAGATCTTCACCCCCTACGGCGCCACCGAGTGCCTGCCGGTGGCCAGCATTGGCAGCCGCGAGGTGCTGAAGGAGACGCGCCCCCTCACGGACGCGGGGGCCGGCGTGTGCGTGGGGCGCGTGGTGCCCCCCAACGACGTGCGCATCCTCCGCATCCAGGACGGGCCGCTGCGCGAGTGGGCGGAGGTGGAGGAACTGCCCGCGGGGGAGGTGGGGGAAATTGCCGTGCTGGGCCCCACCACCACCGAGCGCTACTTCGAGCGCGAGGAGGCCACGCTGCTGGCCAAGGTGCGCCGGGACGGGCGGAAGGTCCACCGCATGGGGGACGTGGGCTACCTGGACGCCCAGGGGCGGCTGTGGTTCTGCGGCCGCAAGGGCCACCGGGTGGAGCTGCCGGGGCGGACGCTCTACACCGCGCAGGTGGAGGAGGTGCTGAACGTCCACCCGGCGGTGTTCCGCACCGCGCTCGTGGGGGTGCAGCGCGAGGGGCAGACCGTCCCGGTCATCTGCGTGGAGCGCGAGCCCGGGGTGGAGCTGCCGGAGGCCCAGCTGTTCGCCGAGCTGCGCGCGCTGTGCGAGCGGCAGGCGGTGACGGCCGGGCTGGACACCTTCCTCATCCACCCGGGCTTCCCGGTGGACATCCGCCACAACGCGAAAATTGGCCGCGAGAAGCTGGCGGCCTGGGCACAGGAGCGACTCGGATGATCGTTGTCACCGGTGGCAGCGGCTTCCTCGGCGGGGCGCTCGCCCGGGCGCTGGTGGCGCGCGGGGACGCCGTGCGCTCGGTGCAGCGGCGGGACGTGCCGGAGCTGCGTGCGCTCGGCGTGGAGGGTGTGCAGGCGGATCTCGCGGACCCGGCCGCCACGGAGGCGGCGCTGCGGGGAGCGGAGGCGGTCTTCCACGTGGCGGCCCGGGCGGGGGTGTTCGGCACGGCGACGCAGTTCCACGGGGCCAACGTGGTGGCCACGCAGAACGTCCTGGCAGCGTGCCGCGCGCACGGCATCCCGAAGCTCGTCTTCACGAGCACGCCGTCGGTGGTGCACTCGGGCGGGGACATCGAGGGGGCGGACGAGTCCCTCCCGGTGCCTGCGCGGCACCACCACCCCTACCCCGCCACCAAGGCGCAGGCGGAGGCGCTGGTGCTGGCTGCCAACGGCCCGGCCTTCTCCACCGTGGCGCTGCGGCCGCACCTCATCTGGGGGCCGGGGGATACGCAGCTGACGGCGCGCGTCATCGCCCGGGCGCGGGCGGGGCGGCTGCGACTGGTGGGCGGCGGGAGGAAGAAGGTGGACGGGCTCTACATCGACAACGCGGTGGGGGCGCACCTGCGGGCGCTCGCGCGGCTGGGGCCGGAGAGCCCCTGCGCCGGGCGCGCCTACTTCGTTGCCCAGGGGGAGCCCGTGCCCCAGGCGGAGCTCATCAACGGCATGCTCGCCGCGGCGGGGCTGCCCCCGTGCGAGAAATCCCTGTCCCCTGCCCTCGCCACCGCGGCGGGCTGGTTGATGGAGACGGCGTGGCAGCTCTTCTCGCTCGAGGGCGAGCCGCCGCTCACCCCCTTCGTGGCCAACCAGCTGGCAACCGCCCATTGGTACGATCTCACCGCAGCGAAGCGGGACCTGGGCTACGTGCCGTCCATCAGCACCGCGGTGGGGATGGAGCGGCTGCGGGAGTGGCTGCAGGCACATCCAAGCTGAAGGCCGGGCGCTGCTAGGCTCTCCCGCGCTTCTCCGCTGGTCCCACGCCCAGGAGCCTCCGTGACCCACGCCGTGCGCCTCCCGCTGCTGTGCAGTCTCTTCTTCGCCGCAGCTTGCGGAACCATTGACGACCTCCCGTCCGCGGACGCGGGGAGCAGGAAGGACGGCGGCTTCGTGCTGGTAGAGGACCCGCCGCTCCCGGATGGCGGGAGGCCGGGCCAGGACGGCGGCAGCCCCGCGCAGGATGGCGGGAGCGTGGACGGCGGAGCCCCGGACGCCGGGCAGCCACCGGATGGAGGAGACCCTTCGGACGGCGGCGAGCCGCCCCCGGGCTGCGGTGACGGCGAGCTCGGCGCGGGCGAAGGGTGCGACGACGGAAACACCGCGCCCGGCGACGGCTGCGCGCCGGACTGCACTGTGGAGCCCGGCTCCGGCTGTGACGGCGGGCCGTGTCCCGTGGAGTGCGGGGACGGCGTTGTGGCGGCTCCGGAGACGTGCGACGACGGCAACGGGGTTGCGGGAGATGGGTGCAGCGACGCCTGCACCGAGGAGCCCGGCTTCTCCTGTACGGGGGCGCCGTCCATGTGCACCCCGACCTGCGGGGATGAGCTCCGGGTGGGCACCGAGGCCTGCGACGACGGCAATACCCTTCCCGGGGACGGCTGCAGCGCCGCGTGCACCGTGGAGCAGGGCTTCTCCTGCACGGGGGAGCCGTCTGCCTGTGAGACGCGGTGCGGGGACGGCGTCCGCGCCGGCACCGAGGCGTGCGACGACGGGGACGCGGTGGCGGCAGACGGCTGTGACGACGTGTGCGAGGTGGAGACCGGCTTTTCGTGCACCGGGACGCCCCGCAGCACGTGCACCTCCGTCTGCGGGGACGGCACCATCGTCGGGACCGAGGTTTGTGACGACCGCAACGCCGCGGCCAACGATGGCTGCACGGCGTGCAATGTGGACACCGGCTTCACCTGCTCCGGCGAGCCCTCCGTGTGCACCACCGTGTGCGGCGACGGCACGGTGGCCGGGGCCGAGCAGTGCGAACCCCTCGTGGTGTCTGCCCTCTGGCCATACGGCTGCTCGGCCGAGTGCACCAAGCTGGGCGGGATGAAGGTGACGCTTCCCGGCGTGCCTGCGGGCACCACCGCGGCGCTGACCGGACCGGGCGGTTTCGCGGCCACGGTGGTGGACGGCCTGGTGCTGGACGAGCTCGTCCCCGGCAACTACTCGCTCGACGGTGCGGGCACGCTCCAGCCGGGCAGCATCGTGGGGACGCTCCTGGACGCCCCCGCGCCGCTGTACGTCACCGTCACGGGAGGACAGCAGGCCCAGGTCACGCTCGCGTGGACCGCGCGCGGCGGCACCGGCTCGCTGTGGGTGGGATCCGCGCTGACGCAGTTGCTCGGCCTGCCGGACAGCACGCTCGGCAGCCCGGCGGCCAGCTGCAACGTGAACGCGGACTGCGCCGCGGGCACCACGTGCGTGAACGGCAACTTCTGCGCGCGGTCGGCCACGGTGGGTGGGCGCAGCCACCTCGCGATCACCGCGCTCGAGGACGGGACGCTGGTGTTCGGCGGAAGCGACGGCGCCATGCCCACCGCCGCCCCGCGCATCACGGCCTACGCCCCCTCCGCGCTGTCCTCCAGCTCACCCCAGCCGTCGAAGGTGCTGTCCGCCGGGCCGACGCAGGCACTGACGATGGGCGTGAGGGTGACCTGGCCCGGGGCGGCCCCCACCGAGTTCTCCGCGCTGGCAGCCATGCCCGGCGGCCCGGTCTTCGCCGCGGCGGGAGACGCCGTGGTCCAGCTGCCCTACCCGGTGGGCGCAGGCCAGGGGTACATCGGGCTCAGCGGCATGGGACAGGTGCTTGCGCTCGCGGTGACGGCAGACCCGGGAACGTCCGACTCCAAGGTGTTGTGGGTGGCTTTCCGCGCCCCGCAGTCCACGGTGGTGAAGGGCTACACGGTGGGGGCTGGCGGCTTCACCGAGGTGGCAGACCTGGCCGTGAGCAGCGGCGTCAACGCGCAGGACGCGTTCGGTGCGCAGGTGGAGCTCGCGGTTGCCCCGGACGGCCTGACGCTCTGGATGGCAGATGGCCTCCCTGGCACGCCCAACCAGGTCCGGCTGCAGCAGTTCACCCTCTCCGGCGTCCCCAACGCCACGGTGGAGGCCACGCGCACGCTGTTCGTGAGCGGCTACGCAGCCCCCACGGGGCTCGCGGTGGGGGACGTGGACGCCACCGAGCAGGTCTCGCCGCTGCTGCTCGCGGATGACGCGGGGAAGCTCCTGCTGCTCCCCGCCGCGGGCGTGTCCCAGCTGTCCAACGAGGAAACGTTCGGGACGGTGGCGGAGTGGAGCCTGAGCGCCCCGTCCGGGCTCTGCTTCAGCCCCGCCCGCCCCTGAACGGGCTGGGACGTTTTTGCATTGTCCCCCGGGTGAGGTTTATTAAGTCCCGCAGTGGGTTGCACTGCCCGGGGGGGCGCACATGACTTCGGTCCTAGCCGTCGTGTTGGCCGTCCGGCTGGCGTCCACACCTGATGTTGCCTCCCTGGAGTTGACGGACCTCGCGG
>VGRA01000078.1 GCA_016875515.1 Deltaproteobacteria bacterium
ACCGCCGCGCCGCCTGGGACATCCACCGCCACCGCATGGCGCCCGAGGCCGCCGCCGTGCTCCAGCAGGTGGTCCTGGACGGACGGCTCTCGTCACACGCCGGGACCGTCACCGGATTGGAGCCAACTGCGCGCGGCGTCCTCGCCACCGTGCGCCCGCGGGGGGGCCGGGGCGCCCCTCACGTTCGAGGCGCAGCGCGTGGTGGGGTGTCTGGGCGGGTCGCCGCTCTCGGGTGGCGGGCCCCTGCTGGAGGCGCCGCTGCGGCGCGGGACGGTGACGCCGGAGGCGCTGGGCCTGGGGCTGGAGGTGGAACCGGACGGCGCCCTCCCCGGTGCGCCCGGGCTCTACGCGGTGGGACCGCTGCGCCGGGGTCGCCTGTGGGAGTCCACCGCCATCCCGGAACTCCGCCTGCAGGCAGAGGCGCTCGGGCGGCTCCTCGCCGCCGCTACTTGACCGATTTGTACTTCTTCATCCGCTCGCGGAAGAGCCCGCGCTTGAGCGGCGAGAGGTGCGTCACGAAGACCGTCCCGTCCAGGTGTTCGATCTCGTGCTGCAGCACGTGCGCGAGCCGCCCCTCCGCCTCCAGTTCCTGCCACGCACCCGCGCGGTCCTGGTAGCGGACCTTCACCTTGGCGAACCGCGGCGTCTGCTCGAACTGGTCCGGGACGGACAGGCACCCCTCGCGCAGCTCCACCTTACCGGAGCGCTCGAGCACCTGCGGGTTGACGATCTCGAACCACGTCCCGTCCTGGCGCCCGACGAGGGCGAGCCGCAAGGACACCCCCACCTGGTTGGCGGCAATGCCAATGCCGTCCGCCTCCTTCATGGCGGCGTGCATGTCCACGATCAGCTCCTCCAACTGCGGGCCGAACTCGGTGACGGGCCGGGTGGGCGTCTCGAGAACCTTGCTTGGCCAGATGACGATGTCGCGCTTGGGCATGGTACCCCTTGAGTAGACGAAGCCGCGGCGAGGGCAAGCGCCTCGCCGCGGCCCGGGGGGCTTTTCGGTGGGTGGCTAGTACCGGTAGTGCTCCGGCTTGAAGGGGCCGTCCACCTTCACATTCAGGTACTCGGCCTGCGCGGGGGTCAGCTTCGTCAGCTTCGCCCCCACCTTGGCCAGGTGGAGCATGGCCACCTTCTCGTCCAGGGACTTGGGCAGGGTGTAGACCTTGCCGGACTCGAAGCGGTGACCGGTATCCAGCGCGCCCCACAGCGCCAGCTGCGCCATCACCTGGTTGGTGAAGCTGTTGGACATGACGAAGGACGGGTGGCCGTCCGCGCAGCCCAGGTTCACCAGCCGGCCGCGCGCGAGCACGATGAGCTTGCGCCCGTCCGGGAAGATGAACTGGTCCACCTGCGGCTTGATGTTCTCCTCGCGGATCTCCGGGTGCTTCTCCAGCCAGGCGATCTGGATCTCGCTGTCGAAGTGGCCAATGTTGGCGAGGATGGCGCCGTCCTTCATCTTCGACATGTGCTCGCCGGTCACCACGTCACAGCAGCCGGTGGCGGTGATGATCATGTCTGCCTGCGGGGCCGCCTCGTCCATGGTGACCACCTGGAACCCCTCCATGGTGGCCTGCAGCGCGCAGATGGGGTCCACCTCCGTCACCATGACGCGCGCGCCCAGCCCCTTGGCCGCCTGCGCGCTGCCCTTGCCCACGTCCCCGTAGCCGGCCACCACCACCACCTTGCCCGCCACCATCACGCCGGTGGCGCGCTTGACGCCGTCCATGAGGGACTCGCGGCAGCCGTAGAGGTTGTCGAACTTGGACTTGGTGACCGAGTCGTTGACGTTGATGGCCGCGCAGTTGAGCTTGCCCTGCTTGCTCATCTCGTAGAGGCGGTGCACGCCCGTTGTGGTCTCCTCGGAGAGGCCGCGGATGGCGTCTGGGCCGGTGAACAACTCCGGGTGCCTCTGGTGCAACCAGATGGTCAGGTCCCCGCCGTCGTCCAGGATCATGTTCGGGCCCTTGCCGCCCTTGAACGCGAACACCTGCTGCTCGAGGCACCAGTCGTATTCCTCCAGCGTCTCGCCCTTCCAGGCGAAGACCGGCACGCCCGCCTTGGCAACGGCAGCGGCGGCGTGGTCCTGGGTGGAGAAGATGTTGCACGAGGTCCACGTCACCTCGGCCCCCAGCGCTACCAGCGTCTCGATGAGGACCGCCGTCTCGGTGGTCATGTGGAGGCAGCCCGCCACGCGCGCGCCCCGGAGCGGCTGCTTGCCCTTGTACTCCTCGCGGAGCGCCATGAGGCCGGGCATCTCCTTCTCGGCGATGAGGATCTCCTTGCTGCCCCACTCGGCGAGGGAGATGTCGGCGACCTTGAAGGCGGGGAACTCGGTGCGGTGGTTCATGGTTCGTGTGACTCCGTGGGACTGCGGTGAGGGGAACTACGACAGGGGTTGTGCCGCGCTCTTGCGTGCCACCCAGGCATGCCAGTCCAGGTGGCGGTCCGGCCCTTCGCGGTGCAGGGCAGGCGGAACGGGGAAGTGGGCCAGGGGCTGCAGCCCCGCGGCGGTGAAGAGGGGGGGCAGCTCGTCCGCGCCGAACCCCTGCCACACGTCCCCGCCCTCGCGGCGGAGGGACTCGTCCGAGTGGGGCAGGTAGTCCAGCACCACCAGGTGGCCGCCGCGCCGCAGCAGCCGGGCGAAGGCCTGCAGCGCCGCCGCGGGCCGGGAGGCGTGGTGGAGGGTGCGCGCCGCGTACACCAGGTCCGCGCCCCCGGCGGCGGAGACGCGCTCGTACAGCGACACGTCGTCGTAGCTGCCGGGAAAGAGGGAGACATGGGCGTAGCCGCGCGCGGCCACCCGCGCCGCGCAGCGCGCCAGCTGCGCCCGGCTGCGGTCCACGGCGATGACGCGCTCGAACAGCGGCGCGAGGACGTCCAACAGCAGCCCCTCGCCCGTCCCGGCGTCCACGGCAAGCGCGCGGTTGGGCAGCAGCGGGGCCAGGGCCGCCAGGTGGGCCAGGTGCGCCGCGGAGGGCAACCCCTCCTGGGAGGCCGCCTCGGGCGGCACCGCCTCGAACAGCCGCTGCCCGGACGCCTCGCGCCCGGCCACCACCCCCGCCACCCGCGCGAGGCTCCCGTCCTTCAGGCACAGCCGCCGCCCCTCTGCCAGCGCCTCCGCCACCACGGTGTCTGCCGGTGCGGAGGCCCGCAGCAGCGTCCGCGTGCCATCCCGGCGGCTCTCCAGCAGCCCCGCCTGCCGCAGCGCCGCTACCTTCCGGCTCACCTGGGGCTGGCCCTCGCGCAGGATCTCCGCCAGCTCCCCCACCGCCAGCTCCTCCTCGGCGCACAGCGCGAGCAGCTGCAGCCGCCCCTCGTCCGAGAGCAGCCGGAACAGCTCCACCCGGGACACCGGCGGGACCTGCACTGCGCGGGCAGTGGGAGAAACAACGGACATGGTTGTTATTTATGCATTCATGCGCATGAATGCAACCATTCCTTGGGGCACGGAGCTGCAGAAGGGGGCGTGGATGGCTGGCGGGCGGCGGAGGGCTACAGCCTGCGCTCGAAGCGGGTGGCCTTCATGAGGGACTCTATCCGCTCGAGCACCTCGGGCTTGTAGACGCGGCTGCCGCACGTGGGGCAGCTGCCCTGGGGTACGTCCGTCAGGACCACGATCTTCCCGGACACGGTCATCCGGACCTCCACCGCGCGGTGTTGGTACACCCCGGAGCAGGGACATCTTCCGTAGTCGAGCGCAGCCGCCACGTCCGGTAACATAGCGCGGAACGTGACCCGGGTTCCTCCCAACAATTCAGGCAGGCCGCCGCCTCCACCCCGACCGGGTGGGCCGCAGGGGCCTGCGCGTCCGCGCACCCGCACCGCCCAGCTGACCGCCGCCCAGCGCGCGAAGGAGGCCGCGGCGGAGGACGCCTCGCCCGAGCTGGACGCCGCCGCACAGGCCCATTCGGGCATGACGCCGGACGAGGCGGCGCGCCACGTCACAAGCGAGTTCGTGCTCGGCAACGAGGACCCGGCGCTGCAGGAGGAGCAGCCGGAGTCCGAGGAGCAGCGGGCCGCCGCGGAGAAGGAGGGAGCGCCCCAGCAGCCCGGGGTCCGGCGCCCCGCGGCGCAGCGCGCGGCAGGCCAGCGCCCGGGGCAGCAGCGGGACACGGGAGCTCACACGCCGCTGCAGCACGCCGCCCGCGGCACCGGGCGCGGGGACGGCTTCGAGGGGGCGCAGCGCACGGGCGCCAACGCCGTCTACGGCGCACAGACCGTCAGCGGGGCCATGGCCGCCTTCCCCGCGCCCCGCCCGCCGGCGTTTGGCGAGGCCATGGCGGCGCTCCACCAGGCGCAGAAGCGCGGCGTGTTCTTCCGCGAGGACAGCCGGGGCAGCCGCCCGGACGACGGCGGGGAAGATCCGGAGCTGGCTGCGGCCGTGGAGGAGTGCATCCGCCTCCTCTTCGGCGTGCCGGGCATCCACCGCGTGGGGCCCGGCATGAACGAATCGGGCGAGCCCGTGGTGCTGGTGGTGGCCAACCGCGGCTTCACCTCCGCCTCGCTCTCTGCCGTCCCCCAGCGCGTCCACCGCTTCGCCACGTTGCTCGCGCTCCCCTTCGAGCTGCTGCCCCTGCGCCGCGAGCGCGGGGCCTGAACCCGACCCACGGAAAGAACCCATGGAAACGCTCCTCCGAGACCAGGCCGAGAAGGCCACCCTCCGCCCGTTCGCCCAGGCGGCCGTCGTGAAGCTGAAGGGCGAGGCGAGCAGCCGCTCCTACTACCGCGTGGGGGAAGCCCCCGGCAGCGTGGTGGTGATGGTGATGCCGCAGGATGCGAAGAGGAGCGAGGAGGGCGGTGCCGCGGAGGCGCCGGTGGAGCTGCCCTTCGTCAACGTCCACCGCTACCTGGAGAGGCTGGGCATCCGCGTGCCGCGCATCCTCCGGTACGACGAGCCGGCCGGGATGATGGTGCTGGAGGACCTCACGGACCTCACCTTCGAGCAGGCACTGGAGGGTGGAAAGCACGCCGAGGCACTGTACGGCCGCGCGGTGGAGTTGCTCGCCCGGTTGCGCGCCCGGGCCGAGGCGCAGCAGGATCCTGGCTGCCTCGCCTACACGCGCGCGTTCGACGAGGCGCTCTACGACTGGGAGCTGCACCATTTCCGCGAGTGGGGCATGGAGGCGTGGAGCGGACGGCAGGTGACCGGCGCCGAGCTAGCGGAGCTGCACCGCCACTTCCGCACGCTCGCCGCCGAGCTGGCGGCGGCCCCTCGCGGCTTCACCCACCGCGACTACCAGAGCCGCAACATCATGGTGTCAGGCGGCGAGCTGGTGGTCATCGACTTCCAGGACGCGCTCCTGGGGCCGCGCCAGTACGACCTGGTGGCGCTGCTGCGGGACAGCTACGTGGAGCTGCCGTACGCGTTCGTGGACCGGATGCTGGACCGCTACCTGGACGCCTTCGAGCCGCAGCGCGGGGTGAGGGTGGACCGCCCCGCCTTCAAGGCCTTCTTCGACCTGCTCACGGTGCAGCGCAAGCTGAAGGACGCGGGGCGCTTCGAGTTCATCCACCGCGTCAAGGGCAACCCGGGCTTCCTCGTCTCCATCCCCGCCTCCCTGCGCTACGTGAAGACGGCCTTCGCGCGGCGCCCGGAGCTGGCGCCGCTGCAGGGGCTCATTGCCCGGTACGTGCCGGAACTTGCGCCGTGAGGGGCATGGTGCTGGCGGCGGGGCTGGGCACGCGCCTGCGCCCGCTGACGGAGGCGTGGCCCAAGCCGGCCATCCCGCTGCTGGGGCAGCCGCTGTTCCGCTACAACCTGGCGCTGCTGCGCGGGGCGGGCGTCACCGCGGTGGGCATCAACACGCACCACCTGCCGGACGTCATGCGGGCGTGTGCGGAAGCGGAGTGCCGGCGCGCGGGCCTGGGGCTGGAGGCGGTCCATGAGCCGGTCATCCAGGGCACCGGCGGCGGCATCCGGGGGCTGAAGCATTTCCTCTCCGGAGACGACTTCCTCGTGCTGAACGGGGACATCCTGTTCAGCTTGCCGCTCGGGCCGGTGGTAGAGGCGCACCGCGCCTGCGGCGCCGCGGCCACGATGGTGCTGTTGCCCATGCCCGCCGGCGAGGCGTTCGCCGCGGTGGAGGTGGATCCTGCCGGGGTCGTCCGGCGCATTGCAGGCCATGGCCCGGGCGGCGAGCGGCTCGCGCCGTGGCACTTCACCGGCGTGCACGTCATGTCCCCCGCCGTGTTCGACTTCATGCGAGGCGGAGGCCCCGAGGACATCAACCGCGAGGTGTACGTCCGGATGCTGCAGGCGGGGCTGTCCGTCCGGGGACACATGGTGTCGGGCTACTGGTCGGACCTGGGCACGCCGTCCCGCTACCTTGCGGCGCAGCGGGATCTGCTGTTCGGGCAGGTGCCGCTCGCGCCTTTCGGGGAGGCGGATCCCTTTGCCGGGCTCCAGCGGACGCAGGCCGGGTGGATCTCCCCCGGCGCCAACGCCTCCGGCGCCGGCCTGGCGGGACCTGTCCACCTCTCCTCAGGCGCCACCCTCCGCCCGGGGGCGAAGCTGGGCTCCGCGGTGCACGTGGCGGCGGGCGCCGAGGTGGGGGAGGGGGCGCGGCTCAACCGCGTGGCCGTTTTCCCGGACACGCACGTGCGGCCGGGCGAGGAACTGGTGGAGTGCCTGGCGTGGCGGGACGAGCGCGTGGCCGCGCCGCTGCCCTGACGCCGGTCAGGTGCTGAAGACCTGCGCGAGCACGCACGTCACGTTGTCCAGCCCGCCGTTGGCGTTGGCCAGGTCAATGAGCTGCTTGCAGGCGCCCTCGAGCCGGGCCCAGCGCTCCTCCTCGTTCGCGTTGGGGCTGGAGGGAGGGGAGAGCGCGGCGAGCGTGCTGCGGATGAGGGGATCCGGCACCATGCCGGACAGCCCGTCCGAGCACAGCAGGAAGATGTCCCCGTCTTGCGGCTCCACCCGGACCACGTCCACCTGCACCGTGTCCTTCATCCCGAGCGCCCGGACAATGACGTTCTTGTGCGGGAAGGCTTCAATCTCCTCGGGGGTCAGCTTCTTGGACTTGAGGTAGTCGTTGAGCAGCGAGTGGTCCTCGGTGACCTGCTTCAGCTCGCCCCGGCTGAACTGGTACACCCGGCTGTCCCCCACGTGCCCCACGTAGGCCGTGGTGCCGGAGAAGTAGACCGAAACCACGGTGGTGCCCATGCCGCGAAGCTTCGGGTCCGCGCTGGAGCGCTCGTGGATCCGCATGTTTGCCAGCTTGATGCCGGTGGCCAGGCGGTTCTCCTCGTAGTTGCGCGCCCGGTCCATCTTGTAGGGCCAGGTGGCGTCCTGGTCCTTGGCGGTCATCCGGAAGAACTCGACGAGCTCCTCCACGGCGATCTCGGACGCGACCTCCCCGGACGAGTGCCCGCCCATCCCGTCCGCCACGCAGACGAGCGGGAACTCCCGGTCGAACTGCTCGAACTTCTTGGGGAAGCAGTTGTCCTCGTTACCGGTTCGCTTCCGTCCAAGATCGGTAAGTCCTGCCACCTCTATGCGCATACCGTGGGCCGTATCCTGTCCGAGTCCGTCCGCCGAAGGGCCTTAACGCTAACAAAGCGCCCCGAAAAGGGTCAAAAACCAACTGTCACCCTCCGTCAAACGAGAGGACGTCCCCGGGGACCGTCCCCGTGGCGGCGAGCGTGCCGGCGGGCAGCTCGAGCACCGAGTGGGCGGCCCGGAAGACCGGCGTGGCCCGCCAAGGCGGCATGGCCTCGACGCAGCGCACCACCCGCAGCTCCCTGTTCAGGAAGACCGCGTCGATGGCGAACCGCATGAAGAAGGAGTGGATGCCGTTGCACGGGACGAGGTGGAGCGCTTCTCCGGCGGGCAGCCCCGGGCGCCCCATGAGCCCGAAGAAGCGGGGCCAGAAGCCGCCTGCCCGGACGGCGCGGAGGGCGAGCGTGCGCCCGCGGGTCACATTGTTCACGCGCAGTGGCATGCTGGGGGACGGGTCGTAGCCCATGCTCCAGCCGCTGTCCTCTCCGCTGCACCTCGTGCTCGTCTCGCCGCAGATTCCTCCCAACACGGGGAACATTGCCCGGCTGTGCGCGTGCACCGGCTGCCGGCTCATTCTGGTGGAGCCGCTCGGGTTCCAGATCACGGACCGGGAGCTCCGCCGCGCCGGGTTGGACTACTGGGACAAGGTCTTCGTGGCGCTCTACCCGGACTACGCCGCGTACGTCGCCGCGTGGCCCATGGCCCGCCGCTTCCTCTTCGAGGTGGACACCGGCCGGTCCAGCTATGACGTGACGTACGCCCCCGGGGACCACCTGGTGTTCGGCCCCGAGCCCAGCGGGCTGCCCGGGGAGATCCTCCGAGGGGGCAGCGGCGAGCCCGTCACCCTGCCCATGTTGGAGGCGCGGCGCAGCCTGAACCTGTCCACCGCGGTGGGGATTGCCGCGTACGAGGCCCTCCGGCAACTGCAATTCGGAGCCGGATTCCACTAGACTCCACGCCCTGCAGCCGCCACGTCGTCCTCGAGAGGTTGTCACCGTGTCCGAACCGCAGGATCCCGCCGAGGCCGCGCGCCTCCGCCGCCAGAGGTTGCTCCGCCGCGCGGTGGAGAACATGGGGGTGCTGCCCAAACAGCGTGTCCAGGAGGGGGCGGTGGCCATCTCGCCGGCCGTCCCCGAGGCCCCCGTGGGG
>VGRA01000079.1 GCA_016875515.1 Deltaproteobacteria bacterium
CCAGCGGGCGCTGCTGCCGAGCAGCGCGTGCAGGGACGTACCGGCGTCCTGCAGGTCCAGGAGGTGGCCGGACAGCAACTTGCCGCCGGGGGCCACCGCTTCCACCGAGACGCCGGCCCATCCCTGCACGTGGGCGCTCGCCAACGCCTGCACCGCGGCGGGGAGATCATTCGTCGAGGTCAGGCTGTTGCCGATGAAGAGGATCCGCACGTGGGGCTTCTCCACCGTCCCTGGCGGACTGCCACCATCCGGGGCGGGCGGGTTGGGCTGCGTGGGCGGGGCCGGGTAGGACGTGCAACCCGCGAGGACGAGGAGCGCGGCAGCCGCCAGTCGCGGGAGAGGCTGCCGCGGAGGAGGGCGGGTGGCCATGAAGCAGGCAGGCTAGCCCGCTTCCGCCCCGGCGGCCGGTCCTGCCCGTCACCCCCGGGGGCGGCCTGCCGGAGTCCTGCTGACGCGCCCCCCGCGACCTGCTAGGGGCTGCCTCCCAGCCATGGCCGTCCCCGTACCAGCGCCCAGTCCCCCTGCGCCCGCCGCCCCTTCGCTCGACACGTTCAAGCCGGGGGACGCCGGGACCATCGTCGCCATCGAGGTGGAGCCGGCAGAGGCCGGGCTCATACGGGCCATGGGCCTCGAGGAAGGGGAGTCGGTCTCGCTGCTGCGGACGGGCATGGGGGGGGATCCCCTGCACGTGCGGCTGGGCTCTGGAGGAGAATTCGCACTGGCGCGGCCGCTCGCGCGGATGGTGCGGGTCCAGCGCGCGCCATGACCCTCGAGGCCGTCAACGCCCCGCAGGCCCCCGTGGTCGCGCTGGTGGGCCGCCCCAACGCGGGCAAGAGCGCGCTGTACAACCGGCTGACCGGCGGCGCCGCCCGGGTGGGGAACTTCCCGGGCATCACGGTGGACGTGTTGGAGGGGACGGCGGAGGTGCCGGGCGCCGGCGCGGTGAAGTTGGTGGACCTGCCCGGCGTGTACTCGCTCGAGGCAACGGTGGACACCGGCACGGACGAGGCCATGGCGCGGAAGTTCCTGGACGCCGGTATGCCGGTGGCTTTGGTGGTCCAGGTGCTGGACGGCACGCGGCTCGGGCTGGGGCTGCGGCTGACGCGCGAGCTGCTGGCGCGGAGCGGCCGGCTGATGCTGGTGGTGTCCCAGGTGGACGTGCTCGAGGCGGAGGGACGGCGGCTGGACGCGGCGAAACTTTCGCAGCGGGCCGGGGTGAAGGTGGTGGTGGTGAACTCGCGCGACCCGGCCTCCCGGGAGGTGGTGCTCAAGGCGCTCTCTGAGGCGCTCGCTCTGCCGCCGCGCGCTGCGGACCCGAGGCCCGGTTGGAACGCAGACGCCCTGGCCGCCGAGGTGCTCACGGAGCGGGCCAGCCCCGAGGCCCTGGAGCGGCGCCGGCTCACGGAGCGTGTGGACGGCGTGCTGCTCCACCCGGTGATCGGCCCCGCGACCTTCGTGGGGATCATGACCGCCGTCTTCAGCGCGGTGTTCTACGTGGCCGCCCCGCTGACCGACCTGCTCAACGCCGGGGTTGAGTGGTTGGGGCGCGGGGTGGGCGCAGTGCTGGCAGAGGGGCCGCTGCGCTCCCTGGTGGTGGACGGCGTGCTGGCCGGCGCAGGGACGGTGCTGGGCTTCATGCCGCAGATCGTCGTGCTGGGGGTGGCCATCGAGCTGCTCGAGGCCTCCGGCTACCTGGCGCGCGGGGCGTTCCTGGTGGACCGGTTGCTGCGCGTGGCGGGGCTGGGGGGGCGTTCGTTCGTCCCGCTGCTCATGGGACACGCGTGCGCGGTGCCGGCCATCATGGCCACCCGGATCGTCCGCAATCCCCGAGAGCGGCTGGTGACGATGCTGGTGGTCCCGCTGATGGCCTGCTCCGCGCGGGTGCCCACCTACGCGCTGCTCATCTCCGCGTTCTTCCCCGCCGAGGGGGCGCTGTTCCGCGCGCTGGTCTTCATGGCGTTGTACGCGCTGGGGGCGCTGTTCGCCCTGGTAGCGGGGGCGCTGCTGCGCCGGACGGTGGTGCGGGGCCAGGGGTTGCCCATGGTTCTCGAGATGCCCGCGTACCGTTCACCGGAGCCCGGTGCCACCTCCCGGGCGGCGGTGCGTTCTGCGCGCGCGTTCCTGTCCGGCGTGGGGCGCACCATCGTGGTGGCGTCCGTGGTGCTGTGGGGGTTGCTCAACGTGTCGTGGCCCGGTGCCGCGGTGCCGGCGCAGGACACCCCCACGGCTGCGCTGGAGCGCAGCATCGCGGCGGAGGTGGGGCGGATGCTGGAGCCCGTCACCCGGCCGCTGGGGTTCGACTGGCGGATCAACGTGGGGCTGATCGGCTCCTTCGGTGCGCGGGAGCTGATGGTGGGGACGCTGGGGGTCATCTACGGCGTGGAGAACGCGCAGGACGAGCCGCAGCCGCTGGCGGAGCGCCTGGGCCGTGCCCGCCGGGGGGACGGGCGGCCCACCTACCCCGTGGCCACCGGGCTCTCGCTCATGGCCTTCTTCGTCGTGGCGTGCCAGTGCATGAGTACGCTCGCGGTCATCCGGCGCGAGACGCGCAGCTGGACCTGGCCGGCCTTCACGGTGGGCTATACGTACGGGCTGGCGTGGCTGCTTGCCTGGGGGGTGTACCGGGTGGCCGCCGCGGCGGGCCTGGGCTGAGTGAGGGTGCCCCTGTCCCGCTCATGGCAGCCATGGGTTCGAGTAGACGGAACAGAGTCCCCGGGGTGTACGTTGTCCTCGTCCTGCTGTAGGCGGTATGCCATGAGCCAGTTCCAGAAGGCCTCGAAGGGGTGGGGGATCCGCCTCGCAGCATCCGCGCTGCTCCTGGGAACGAGCGGGGGCTGTAGGCGCGAGGAGCCGACCTACATCCGCGTCCCCGCGGCGACGCCCCCTGCCGCACAGCCTGCGAAGGCGGAGGTCGCAGCCCCGGCCCTGCCGCCGGACCATCCCCTCACCGGGGCCGGGGCCGCTGCGCCGGGGGGGGCGTCGCCGGCCCCGGGGATGGCAGGCGCGGTGCCGCCCCCGCCGCAGGTTCCCGAGGGGGCGGGGCTGTCCTGGACGCTGCCGGAGGGCTGGACCGAGTCCCGGGCGGGCGGGATGCGCTACGCCACGCTGAAGCCGCCCTCGGGCGCGGCGGAGATCTCCGTCGTCGTGCTCGGAGGGACCGCGGGCGGTGAGCTTGCCAACGTCAACCGTTGGCGTGGCCAGCTGGGGCTGCCGGCCCTGGACGAGCAGGCGCGCGAGGCGGCGCGCAAGGCGGTGAAGTCCGCGGCCGGGGAGGTCTCCGTTTACGACTTCCTCGGGCAGGGGCAGCCCGCCAGCCGGATGCTGGTGGGGCACCTGTCCCGGGACGGCAGCACCTGGTTCCTGAAGCTGTCGGGTGAGTCCGCGGCCGTCGAGGCGGTGCGTGGGGCGTTCGTGCAGGTTATCCAGTCGCTGGAAGCCAAATGAGCAAGTCGCGCACAGCACGGATCTGGGAGGCGCTGTCCTCCCTCAAGGTGACCATTGGCACGCTCCTGGTGCTGATGGCGCTGGTGGTGGCGTGCACGCTGGCCCAGGTGAACATGGGGACGCTGGGCGCGGTGAACGCCTACGTGCGCTCCTGGTTCGTCTGGTGGCAGGTGCCGGGGACGGCCTTCTCCGTCGCGGTCTTCCCGGGCGGTGTGCTCGCGGGGGCGGTGCTGCTGGTGAACCTCTCGGTGGCCACGCTGCGGCGGTTGGAGCTGTCGTGGCGGAAGTCCGGCCTGTGGCTGACTCACGCGGGGCTCATCCTGCTGGTGGTGGGCGAGTTCGTCACGGCGCTGGCGCAGGTGGAGTCGCGGCTGTCCATTGAGCAGGGCCAGACGCTCAACTTCGTGGAGCGGCCGCGCGAGTACGAACTGGCGCTGGTGGACACCTCGGAGCCCGGGTTCGAGGGCGTGTACGCCATCCCGGAGAGCAGGCTGCAGGCAGGCGGCACGGTGGGGCTGCCCGGGACGGATCTGGTGGTGGATGTGAAGCGCTTCATGCTGAACGCGGAACTGCGCCGCCGGGCCGAGGGGGAGGCCGGGCAGGGCGTGGACCGGGGCGTCGGGGCGGGCGTGGTGGCCGAGCCGCAGGCGCCGGTCACGCGGGACGACGCGGAGAACCAGCCTGCGGCCATCGTGGAGATCTCGGCGGGACGGTCCCGGTACGGGACGTGGCTCGCTTCCACGCAGCTGGGCGCGCCGCAGTCCATCGTCCACGGCGGGAAGAACTACCAGCTGCTGTTGCGCAACCGCCGCGAATACCTGCCGTACGCCGTGACGCTCAAGAAGTTCAGCCACGACGTGTACCCAGGCACCAACATCCCCAAGAACTTCTCCAGCCTGGTGCACCTGTCCAACCCGACCGTCCCGGAGGAGCGGGACATCCTCATCTTCATGAACCAGCCGCTGCGGTACGGGGGCAAGGCGTTCTACCAGGCCAGCTTCGGCCGCGGGGACACGCTGTCCATCCTTCAGGTGGTGGACAACCCGGGCTGGCTGATCCCCTACCTTTCCTGTGCGTTGGTCACGTTGGGGTTGCTCGTCCACTTCGTCCTGTCGTTGCGGCGGGGGGTGAAGCGGGCGGCAGCGGCACCGGTGGTCGTGGCGGGGGCGGGGGCGGGGGCCGTGGCCCAGGTCGTCTCCGCGGTGCAGGAGCACGCGCAGGCGCAGGCGGAGGGCTGAGACGTGAACTGGAACAAGATCATTCCGTGGACCGTGGGACTGGCGGCCATTGCCGCGGCGCTCGCCGGCGTGGTCCCGCCAGCCCCCTCACGCGGGTTCGACCTGGCTGCGTTCAGCAGGCTCCCCGTGCTGGAGGGCGGGCGGTTGAAGCCTTTGGACTCGGTGGCGCGCAACGCCTTGCTGGTGATCCGGGGGAACCAGTCCTTCTCGTTCGAGGGACGGACGGTAAAGCCGAACGAGTGGCTGCTGGACGTGATGTTCCGCCCCGCGCGGGCAGACAAGCAGCCGGTGTTCGTGATCAATGATCCCGAGGTGCTCGGGATGATGGGCTACGAGCAGAAGGCGACGAACCGCTACTACACGTTCGAGGACCTCAAGCCGCACCTGCAGGTGATCCAGGAGCAGGGCAGCACCGCGCAGCGGGTGGACAGCAAGCAACGGACGCGCTTCCAGGCGGCCATCTCCAACCTCCTGGACCGCGTCTTCCTTTATTACCGGCTGAAGAACACGCTGCAGCTGGACGCGGCCAGCCTTGGCTCGTTGTTGAAGGGGGCGGGCAGCCCGCAGGCGGGCGCCGTGTTCGACGAGATGGCGTCCCTGGCGTACTTCCGCCCCTTGCCGCCGGTGGGGACCGCGCGGTGGCGGAGCGTGGCCGAGGGGCTGAAGGCGCTGATGGCCGGTGACGCGCCGGCTCCGGCACTGGACGCCTATGCCCGCCTCGGCGCCGCGTGGGCAGCGGGTACGCCCGAGGCCTTCAACACCTCCCTGGTACAGCTGCGGAGCCTGTCCCTCGCCGGGGCGGCGGCGGAGCTGGGATCGGTGGACGCCGAGACCGTCTTCAACCGGGTCCAGCCCTTCTACGCCGGGATGGTCATCTACGTGCTGGCCTTGCTGGTGCTGTTCACCTCGTGGCTGGGAAGGCGTGAGCTGCTCCAGGCCACCGCGCTGGCGCTGCTGACCTCCGGTGCGATCGTGCACACCGCGGGGCTCCTCTCCCGCATCGTCCTGCAGGGGCGTCCCCCCGTGACCAACCTGTACTCCTCCGCGGTCTTCGTGGGGTGGGGGACGGTGGTGATGGGACTGTTGCTCGAGCGTATCTACCGGCGGGGCGTGGGGACGGCGGTGGCGGCGGCCTCGGGCTTTGCGTCGCTGATCGTGGCGCACCACCTGGCCGCGGACGGGGACACCATGGAGATGATGCGGGCGGTGCTGGACTCCAATTTCTGGCTTGCCACGCACGTGGTGATCATCACCATCGGCTACAGCGGGACGTTCCTGGCGGGGGCCATTGCCATTGCGTGGGCCCTCCGGCAGCACCTTGCCCGGACGCTCGAGCCCGGCACGTCCCGGGCGCTGTCCTCCATGGTGTACGGGGTGATCTGCTTCTCCCTGCTGTTCAGCTTCACCGGGACGGTGCTGGGCGGCATCTGGGCGGACCAGTCCTGGGGGCGGTTCTGGGGATGGGACCCCAAGGAGAACGGCGCGCTGCTGATAGTCCTGTGGTGCGCGGTCATCCTCCACGCTCGGTGGGGCGGCTACGTGCGCGAGCGGGGCATCATGGCCATGGCGGTGGGCGGCAACATCATCACCAGCCTGTCCTGGTTCGGGGTGAACATGCTGGGGGTGGGGCTGCACTCGTACGGCTTCATGGACAATGCCTTCTGGGCGCTCGCCGGCTTCTGTGCCTCACAGCTTGTGTTCGTTGCCCTGTGCCTCGTGCCTCGGCGTGGCCCGGCACAGCGCACGTCCAGCACGGCAGGCGAGGCGGCGCCCATCTCGGCGTAGCCCGCAGGAGGCGCCGCACCGGGACGTCCCCGGGCTAAGGTTTGCCCCGCATCTTCCAGTTGCTGCGCTCAACTCCCCGCTGGCGCGCCTGGCTGACGTGGGTGGGCGTAGCGCTGAGCGTGCTGCTGGTGGCGGCCGCGTGGCACTTCGCCCACCGTGCGGAGGAGCGCCAGCGCGTCCATGAGCGGTTCCAGGCCGAACTGGGGCTGGCGGTGGAGCGGATCAACCACCGCATGGCAGGGCACGCGCAGGTGCTCCGCGCGGCAGCCGAGCTGGTGTCCCTGCGCCCGGACGGCGTGACCCGGGAGGAGTGGCGGGCGTTCGTCGCCTCGCTGGACCTCGCGCGGCACGATCCGGGTATCCAGGCGCTGGCGTCTGCCGAGTGGGTGCCAGCGGACCGGGTGGAGGCGCTCGTCCAGCGGGTGCGTTCACAGGGCTTTCCCGGGTTCTCGATCCAGGCGGGCGGGACGCTTCCACCGGATGGCGGCCAGAGCGCCATCGTCTTCATCGAGCCGTTCGACGAGCGGAACAGGCGCGCCTTTTCCCGGGACATGCACGCCGAGCCGCTCCGGCGTGAGGCCATGGACCGCGCCCGCGACACCGGCGCGGTGGCCATCTCGGGGCGGGTGACGCTGTTCTCGGAGTTCTCCACCGGGGTGCAGGCGGGAACCCTGATGTACGCCCCGGTCTACCGCGCCGGGGCTCCGGTGGGCACGGTGGACGAGCGGCGCGCGGCATTGGTGGGCTGGGTCTACTTCGCGTTCAGGATGCGGAACCTGCTGGAGGCGACCGTGAGGCCCCTGGACCGGCGCATGCTGCTCGAAGTGTTCGACGGGGCCTCCACGCGGGACGAGGACCGGCTCTACGCGGTTGGGGATGCCTTGCGCGCTTCGCTGCGAGACGAGGTCCAGGCGGCACGGCTGGAGGTGGCCGGGCGGATGTGGACCCTGCGGGCCGCCCCTGGGCCGGGGTTGGACGCGGAGGGGAGCCGTGGGCCGCAGGCCGTCCTTGTCATCGGGTTGCTCGCGGGTTTCGCGCTGTGGTTGCTGATCGGTTCGCTCTCCCGCTCCGAGCGCCATGCGCGTGCGCTCGCGGGCGAGCAGAAGGAGCAGCTGCAGCCCATCCTGGAATCGACGGCGGAGGCGATCTACGGCATCGACACCGAGGGCAACTGCACCTTCTGCAACCGGGCCTGCGTGGACTTGCTGGGCTACCAGGACTCGGGGCAGCTGCTCGGCCGGAACATGCACGAGCTCATCCACCATTCCCACGCGGACGGCCGCCGCTTCGCGGTGCAGGCGTGTGCCATCTACAAGGCGTTCCAGACGGGGGTGGGGACGCATGTGGCGGGCGAGGTCCTCTGGCGCGCGGATGGATCTTCGCTCGTGTCAGAGTTCTGGTCCTACCCACAGATGCGGGGCGGGGTGGTGGTGGGTTCGGTGGTGACGTTCCTCGACATCACGGAGCGAAGGCAGGTGGAGGCGGAGCTGGAGGACCACCGGGGCAACCTCGAGCGGTTGGTGGAAACGCGTACGCGGGAGATCGCTGCAGCGCGCGACCAGGCGGAAGCCGCCAGCCGCAGGAAGAGCGAGTTCCTGGCCAACATGAGCCACGAGATCCGCACCCCCATGAACGCCATCATCGGGATGGCGCACCTGCTGGGTCGCTCCATCACCGATCCGCGGCAGGACGAACAACTCCGGAAGATCTCCACGGCGACGGGCCACCTGCTGAGCAGCATCAGCGACATCCTGAACCTGTCGAAGATCGAGGCGGGCACGCTCCAGCTGGAGGAGGTGGACTTCGAGCCCGAGCGGGTGGTGGACAACGTCTGTAACCTGGCGCGCGAGAAGGTGGAGTCCAAGGGGCTGGAACTGGTGGTGGACCTCCGCACGCTGCCCCCGGTGCTCCGGGGAGACGGGTTGCGCATTGGGCAGGTCCTCCTGAATTTCGCGGGGAACGCCGCCATGTTCACGGAGTCCGGGACCATCGTGCTGCGCGGGCGCACCGTGGGTGGGAGCAAGGAGCGGCCGCTGGTGCGGTTCGAGGTACACGACACCGGCATCGGGCTGGCGCCGGAGCAGCAGTCCCGCCTGTTTGAATCCTTCGAGCAGGTGGACGCCTCGGTGACGCGGAAGCAGGGGGGGACCGGCCTCGGACTTGCCATTTCGCGGCGGCTGACC
>VGRA01000080.1 GCA_016875515.1 Deltaproteobacteria bacterium
AGCCCATTGGAAGGCCGGAGCCGCTCATCGGCCGGCTGGAGGAGTCACAGGTGAACGCGCTCGTCCCCACCACGCAGGCCGAGGCTGCCCGCGTGCCCGTCCCGGAGAAGAAGCAGGAGGAGAAGAAGGCCGCCCCTGCCGCGAAGGTGCCCACGGAGCCCGCTGCGGAGATCGACTACGCGGACTTCGCGAAGGTGGCGCTCAAGGTGGGCAAGGTGCTGGCTGCCGAGCCGGTGCCCAAGGCGGACAAGCTGCTCAAGCTGACCGTGGACGTGGGGGAGGGCACGCCGCGCACCATTGCCGCCGGCATTGCGCTGAGCTACCGGCTGGAGCAGCTGGTGGGGCGCAACGTGGTGGTGGTGGCCAACCTGAAGCCGCGCGCGCTGCGCGGCATCGAGAGCCGCGGGATGCTGCTCGCCGCCGGGGCAGACGAGAAGTGCCTGTCGCTGGTGGACCCCGGGCCGCTCCCGCCCGGCAGCGAGGTGAAGTAGCCCATGGCCGAGCGCGCCGCCCTGGAGTCTGCCCTGCGCGGGCTGGGCAGCCAGTCCGCAGAGGAGCGGGCGAGCGCGGTGCGCGCCCTGCTGCCGTTCGGCGGCAGCGAGCCGCACCGCGAGGAACTCCGCGGTGTGCTGCCCGGGGTGCTCGGGGACGGCGCTCCCCGGGTCCGCCGGCTCGGAATGGTGCTGGCCTCCGGGGTGCTTGGTACGGAGGAGCTCCTGCCGCTGGCCACCCGCTTCGTCCAGGACCCGGACGGAGGGGTGCGGCTGGAGGCCGTGGGGGTGCTGGGCGAACTGGGCCTGCCCGAGGTGCGCGGGGCGCTCGCCGCGGCGCTCGAGGACGACGACGCGGAGGTGCGCTTCGAGGCGGCATGCGGCATGGCGGGGCTGCGCCATCCCGCCGGGCTGGAGGTGCTGGTGGAGGCGCTGGACGTGGCCGCGTGGCGGTTCCGCGCGCTGGGGTGCCTCGGCCTGCTCGGGGACGCACGCGCGCTGCCCGCGGTCCAGGTGCTCGCCCGCAAGTTCTTCCTCGCCGCCTTCGACCGGACGCAGGCCATGGGCGTGGCGCTGAAGCTGGGGGACGGCGCGGCGGCGCGCCACCTGTTCGAGCGCTCGCGCAAGCGGTGGGGACCGGACCGTGCCTACGCGCTGGAGCTGCTCGGGGAACTCAAGCCGGACGGTGCCTACGCGCGGCTCGTGGAGGTCCTCTCCGACACGAAGGACAAGTGCAGGGGGGCGGCGGCGCGGGCGCTGGGACGCCATGGCGGGGACGGGGTGGGGGAGCGGCTGCTCGCGCTGTTCCGGGACGGCGCGCTCCCCGAGTCGCTGCGGCTGGACGCGGCCGAGGGGCTGGTCCTCCTGGGGGATCCGCGTTGGCGGGAGCAACTCTCCGGGGCGGTGGACGCGCTGCCGGGAGCCGAGGCGCAGCAGGAGCTCAAGGCCCTGTTGGAGGAGGCGGCGTGATGAAGGTGGTGGACACGCACTGTCACCTGGAGCGCCGGGAAGGGGTGGACGTGGAGGCCATCCTGGACCGGGCACGGGCCGCGGGGCTGGTGCACGCGGTCGTCATTGGCCAATTCCAGGAGCCGGGGGACTTCGGCCATGCGCTGGAGGTTGCCGCGGCGCACCCGGACTTCCTCACGCCCACCGTGGGCATCCACCCGCACGAGGCGGCCCGCGCCTCCGGGGCGGACGTGGCGCAGCTGCGCGCGCTGTGCGCCCGCCCGGAGGTGGCCGCGGTGGGCGAGGCGGGGCTGGACTACTACTACGACCATTCCCCGCGGGATGTGCAGCAGCGGGTGTTCGCCCTGCAGTGCGAGCTGGCACGCGCGCTGGACAAGCCGCTGGTGGTGCACGTGCGGGACGCGCACGGGGACTGCCTGGGCATCCTGCGCGAGACGGGGGTGCGCCACGGCGTCATCCACTGCTTCACCGGGGACACGGCGGCCGCCCGCGGCTACCTGGACCTGGGCTTCCACCTCTCGCTGTCCGGCGTGGTGACGTACAAGAAGACGGAGCCGCTGCAGGACGCCGTCCGCTACGCGCCACTGGACCGGCTGATGGTGGAGACGGACAGCCCGTACCTTGCGCCGGTGCCCCACCGCGGGAAGAAGAACGAGCCCGCCTTCGTCGTGGAGACGCTGAAGAAGGTGGCAGAGCTGAAGGGCGTGGAGGTGACAACGGCGGGCGAGCAGACCACCCGCACCGCCGCCGCCTTCTTCCGCTTCACCGCGTGAGCTGCCCGCGCGGCATGGCCGGCTTCAGCCCTCCTTCGGGCCACCGTCCTGCGTGCCCGTAAGCGCTGCGAAGGGCTTGAAGCTGAACTTCGTGGACTCCTCCGCCTTCGGCGCGGGGGCGGGCGGGGCCTTGCGCGGCTCGTGCTTGCGCTCCCGGTGCGGCTGTTCCCGGCGCGGCTCCTTCGCGTGCTCCCGGTGCTGCTCCTTATGGCCGTCCTTCTGGCCCTTGTGGCGCGGGGGCACCGGGGCGCGGCCGCGGGTGGTGGGCACGGGCCCCTTCCAGAGGTGGCGGTCGTACAGGCGGGCGTTCTCCGTCCAGCGCTCGTTCTGGTCCTTCTGCATGATCTCCAGCCAGCTCGCCACGCGGCTGTCGATGCTGTCCAACATGTGCACCAGCATGGCCTCCAGCGTCATGGGGAGCTTGGGCGAGCCCCACTCCAGCTGGCCGTGGTGCGAGATGACGATGTGGGTGAGGTGCTGCTCGAGCAGGGCCGGGAAGGCCTCCAGCCGGGAGGCCTTCTCCCGGATGGCCTGCGCGGTCATGGTGATGTGGCCCACCAGCCGCCCCTCGTCCGTGTACTCGAACCCCCTTTCGGAGGAGATCTCCTTCACCTTCAGGATGTCGTGCAGCAGCGCGCCGGCCACGAGCAGATCGCGGTCCGCCTGCGGGTAGTGGTCTGCGATGCGGTGGGCAAGCCGCATCACAGAGTGGAGGTGCTCGGCCAGCCCCCCGCGGTAGGCGTGGTGGATGCCCTTGGCCGCCGGGGCCACCTTGAGCGGCTCGCCGATGGAGGGATCATCCAGGAAGGCGAACAGCAGGGCGCGGACGTGCGGATCGTGCACGCGGCCGGCGATCTCCCGGATGTGCTGTACGTGCTGGGCGCCCTGGCCGCCGCCCCGGGCAGGCTGTTCGGCCCGCTCCCTGTCCGCCTTCTCGGCGCGCTCGGGCGCGGGGGCCTCGGCGGCTTCCGCGGCAGCTTCCGCGGTGGGCGCGGCCGGGGTGAACTCGGCGGGATCCAGCGGGGTGGGATCCAGCTTCTCCAGCCGGTCAATCACCACCTGCAGCTTCTTCTGCCAGGTGATGGTGTGGCCCTGCACCAGCAGGAAGTCCCCTTCCGCGAACGCGGCCGCCGCCGCCTCCACGTTCTCGAAGATGCGTGCGTCCACCTCGCCGGTGCGGTCCTGCAGCGTGAGCGAGAGGAAGCCCTTGCCGCTGCGCCCGGTGTGCTTCGCCTTTGTGCCCACGCGGAAGACGGTGTGGACCGCCTCCTTCTCCTTGAGCGCCTGGACGTAGACCTTCCGGATCTGCTCGTCCGAGGCAGGGCCGTTTGAATCAGGGGTGGGGGTGGCGCCGTCCATGGTGTGCTCCTCGAGGATGCGGGGCACCCTAACCCCACGGCCGCCCCGGCAAAAGGGCGGACACGCCCGCCCCCGCTGCGGGTAGGATGGAGGACATGTTTACCGCGCACGCAGTGGCACTCCTGGTGTTGACCGCAGACCCCGGCGGGACCGGCTGGGAGAAGGACGCCGAGAGCGACGGCGTCACCATCTTCGCCCGCAAGCAAAAGGGGGCGGAGGTCCGGGAGATGAAGGCCGAGGGGCTCATCAACGCCCCGCCCATGGCCGTGTGGAAGGCCATCCGGGACTACGACAACTACAAGAAGACCATGCCGTACACGGCCGAGTCCCGGGTCATCTCCCAGGACGCCGGCGGCAAGACGACGCTTTTCTACAGCGTGGTGAACGCCCCGCTGGTGGACAAGCGGGACTACTTCATCAAGCTCCTGGACCAGTCGGACTGGAAGGACGGCAAGGGCTACCTCAAGGTGACCTGGAGCGCCGTGCAGGATCCGGGCACCCCGGAGCGGGAGGGCTTCGTGCGCGTGCGGATCAACGACGGCATGTGGCTCCTCGAGCCGCGCGGGGACGGCGGCCAGACCTTCGCCACCTACTGGGTCTACACCAACCCCGGCGGCAGCATCCCCAACTGGATCGCCGACCGCGCAAACGGCACCGCCGTGCCGGACGTGTTCAAGGCCATCCGCAAGGTGACCGCGGGCAAGAAGTAGGCAGCCGCTGCCGGCCGGGTCAGCCGCCCCCGGGGCGCGAGCGCTTGAAGGCGTTCATGGTCACGCGCGTGAGCAGCGCCCCCACGCCCATGCCCAGCAGCAGCCCGGAGACCCAGTAGCCCGGGTTCTGCTGCTGTACGCCCCGCTGGATCATCCACAGGGACAGCGAGCCCAGCGAGATCCCAAGCATCATCCAGCCCAGCTGCGAGCCCCCCCACGCCTGGTCCGGGGACCGCCTCGCCGCGCGCAGCACCGGGAGCGCCCCCGCCTTCCGCCACGCGGTGCCGCCGTCCTCGCGCACCTCGTCCTCGGCGTCCACCAGGCCGTGCAGCCACGCCTGCTCCAGCTCCCGCATGCTGGAGAAGACCAGTTCCTTGTCCGGCTGGCCCGGCATCCGCACGAAGTACTTCACGCGCGGATCCCCTCCGACACGCCGCCCAGTTCCACCGCCACCTGGTCCGCGATCCGCAGCCCGTCAATGGCGGAGGAGACGATGCCGCCGGCGTACCCGCAGCCCTCGCCCGCCGGGTAGAGGCCGCGCAGGGACACGGACTGGAGATCCTCCCCGCGCGGGATGCGCACCGGGGCGCTCGTGCGGCTCTCGATGCCGATGAGCATCCCGTCTTCCGAGGTGAAGCCCTTCATCTTCCGGTCGAACAGCCGCAGCGCCTGCTTCAGGGACGCGGTCAGCGCGGCGGGGAACAGCCGGTTGAGATCCGCGTGGGCCAGGCCGGGGCGGTAGCTGGTCCCGCCCGGCTTCTTCACCAGCTTGCCGGCCAGGTAGTCCGGGATGGACTGCGCCGGGGCGATGTACTTCCCGCCGCCCAGCTCGTAGGCCTTCTGCTCCCAGTGCCGCTGGAATTGCAGCCCCGCGAGCGGGCCGTGGAACCCCTCCCGGGCGAAGTCCGCCACGCTGACGGACACCACCACGCCGGCGTTGGCGTAGCGCGCGTTGCGGCGGCTGTTGCTCATCCCGTTGGTGCACTGCAGCCCCTCCTCCGTGGGCGTGGGCACCACGATCCCGCCGGGGCACATGCAGAACGAGTAGACGCCGCGGACCTCCCCGGACACCTCCAGGTTCTCAGCCAGCTTGTAGTCCGCGGGGGGCAGCAGCGGGCTGTCGCACGCCTTGCCGTATTGAATGGAATTGATGAGCGCCTGCGGGTGCTCCGCCCGGAAGCCCAGCGCGAACGGCTTGGCCTCGATGGCCACGTACCCGTCCACCGCGAAGCGCTCGAACAGTTCGCGCGCGGAGTTGCCCGGGGCCAGGATGACGCGGTCAGAGGCGATCTCCGTCCCGTCCGCCAGCCGCACGCCGGCCACGCGCCCGTCCCGGTACAGCAGGTCCTCCACCTTGGCCCCGAAGCGGACCTCCACGCCGTGCGCGACCAGGTGGTTGCGGATGTTGGCCACCGCGCCGGGCAGCAGGTCGCTCCCGATGTGGGGCTTGCCCTGGACGAGAATGTTCTTGGGGGCGCCGTACGCGGCGAAGGTTTCAATCACCTTTCGCACGTGCGGGTGGTTGATGCGCGTGGACAGCTTGCCGTCCGTGTAGGCCCCGGCCCCGCCCTCGCCGAAGCTCATGTTGCTCTCCGGATCATGCGTGCCGTCCCGCATGGTCTTCGCCACGTCCTTGCGGCGCTCCACCACCTCCTTGCCGCGCTCGAGCAGCAGGGACGTCACCCCGCGCTCCAGCAACCCCAGCGCCGCGAACAGCCCCGCCGGCCCGGTGCCGACGATGATGGGGCGCAGCGCGGGGGGCTTCACCGGCTCGGGCGGAGGCAGCGGCGGCGCCACCTCCGAGACGTCCGGCGGAAGTCGCCTCGGCACCCGGCCCGGCGCGAAGTCAACCTCCAGCGTGTAGATGAAGCGCGGGCTGCCCTTCTTGCGGGCGTCCAGAACGTTGCGGACCACGCGGACGGACGAGAGGTCGCCCGCCGGGATGCCCAGCTTCTCCGCCGCCTTGACCCCCAGCAGTTCCTGGGGCTCGTCCAGCCACAACCCGATGTTGTTCACCCGCCACGCCATGGCCCTATGGTTCGCCCGCTCCCTCCTTAAATACAAGGGCCGGCTGGAGTGGGTGGGAGTGCGAAGCGGCTTACGCACTCGCGGTCGTACGGGTGAACCCATGTGCGGGGCCGGGTGCGTACCGCGGTTCGCGGCAGGGCGCGCCGAGCCGCCTCAAGTGGCTGAAATAACACACGACTCCCAGCCTGTAGCGCATTGGCATGCGGGGTGAATGGTGCGGCGCCCATGAGCACTGACAAGCAGGGGGCGAAGATCCTGGCGCGCACGTTCTACTCGCAGCTGCGGGCGAGCGGTTACACGGCCAACCAGATCATCGGCGTGGCAACGGAACTGCTGGACCTGGTCACCGAGGAGCTCAAGGACGCCAGCGCGAACAAGGCCCAGGCGGCCCGCGAGGAGGCGGCGCCGGACACCCGCGCCCAGGCCTAACAACCCATTCCTGCCGGGGCGGGCTTCACCGGTTCCGGACGGGTTCCGGCACCGGTCGCCCCCCGGGCGGGAGAAGGACAATGCTTCCCCCCCGGCCCGGTTCAGCGAGCGCTGACCGGGCCGTTGACTTGTGGGCCTGGCTTGGCGTGGCGCTTCCAGGCCGCGGCCAAGCAGACGCAGAGCAGGCCGAAGGTGAGCGCGCTGAAGACGTAGCTCTCGGTGGCAGGGAGCGTGGCTCCCCACAGCCCCACCGCCAGCGCGAACCACGCGAGGTCCCACGCCCGGGCCCGCGGCCGTGCCCTCAGCAGCAGGGCGGCGCTCACGGTCAGCGGGATGCCGAGCGCAAGTTGGCGCAGGATCTCCGGACCGTGCGTCCGCACCGTCTCCCAGTTGTGGACCAGCAGCGCGGCGAAGATCACCACCGTGCCGGTGGCCAGCACCATCACGCCGGCCGCGGCTGCGTCCTTCGTCACCCGGGCGCGCTCGTCGAACGCCTCCGTGTGCAGGTCCACCAGCGCCTCGAGCGCGCTGTTGAGGATCTCCGCGAAGAAGATGAGCAGCACGCAGAAGATGAGCGTCACCTTCTCCGCCAGGCCCAGCGGGATGCCGCTTCCCACCAACCCCACCATGACGGCCGCCACCACGTGCACCTTCATGTTCCGCTGGTGGAGGACGGTGTGGAGCAGCCCCGCCCAGGCGTGGCTGAGCGCGCGCCAGAAGTCCTGCTGGGCGGAGGGGAGGCGCGGATCGTCGGGGCGGTGGGGTGTCACGCGGAGGTGCCCTAGCAAAGCCCGGCCGGGGCTGGCCAGCGCGCCGAGGTGTGCTTGTTTCCACGCCCATGATCCGACCGCTGTTGGCGCTGCTGTTGTGGGCCGTCCCTTGCGTGGCCCTGGCCAACGGGGAGGACGAGCCCCTGCCCGAGGCGTGCGGCCTGGTGCCTCCCGGTGAAGAGCCGCTCGTCCCGGTGCCGAGGCGACCGTGGGAGCGGCCGGTCCAGCCGGGCGAGCCACCGCTGATTCAGCGCGCCTCCGTGGAGGGAGCGGTTCCTCGCCGCGGCGGCATCCCGCTGCCGCGCCCCAGGCAGGGGGCGCTCACCGGCAAGCACGTCTACCTGAGCGCGGGCCACGGCTTCACCTACACCAACACCCTGAGCCGCTGGGCCACGCAGCGCGGCACCACCGAGCAGATCGTGGAGGACCTGGTCTCCGCGGAGTCCGTCTCGCAGTGGCTGATCCCTCTGCTGCAGCTGGCCGGCGCCACCGTCATCCCCATCCGCGAGAGCGACTTCAACCCTGCCCTGGTCTCGGTGGACGACGGGGGCCCCGGGTACGCGGAGGACGGCCCGGCGGGGAGCTTCAGCGCCGGGGGGCCGGGTTTTGGACCGCTGCCGGCGAAGCTGGGGGACCGCGCCAACCCGTTCACGCTGGGTACCAGCCGGCTGATGGCCGCGTCCAGCACCCCCACGGCGCACGCCGAGTACCGCCCCACGCTCCCCGCGGACGGGTACTACAACGTTTACGTGGGCTGGACGTCCGCGGCCACGCGCGTGCAGGACGCCCACTACGTGGTGCGCCACCAAGGGGGCGAGTCCCACTTCCGCGCCAACCAGCAGCGCCACGGGGCCACGTGGGTGCTGCTGGGGCGTTTCTACTTCCGTGCCGGGGCACCGCCGGAGCGCTGCGGCGTGCAGGTGTGGAACGACACGCAGGGCAGCGGGGCGTCCGTCTCCCTGGACGCGGTCCGCTTCGGCGGCGGGATGGGGCTCATCGAGCGGCAGGTGGGGACGG
>VGRA01000081.1 GCA_016875515.1 Deltaproteobacteria bacterium
CCGCGTACTACGGGTTGATGGTCGCCACCTACGCGGGCGTGGGCTACGCCTACGGCAGCGACGGGCTGGAGCGGCTGGGCATCAAGCCGGAGTTCAAGGTGAAGATCTTCGGCGACAAGCTGGCGCTGAAGGTGCGAGGCCAGTGGGAGGACCACTTCCGGGACGCCACCTTCACGGGCGCGCTCTCCTCCCGCTTCGACCTGGGCAACGGCCACGCGGTGTCCGGCGGGGTGAACCTGGACCGCACGGGCGTGACGGGCGGCAACGTCCGCTACGACTACACCCGCCCGGACCTCAACCTCTCGGCCAACGTGGACTTCGACGCGCGCGGGGTGAGCGACGTGGCGGGCAACGTGACGTACACCCGCGACAACCTCTCGCTCTCCGCGGGGGCCCGGTACGATCTGCGCGACGACCGGCTCACCGCCAACGCGGAGGCGGTCTGGAAGGTGCGGGACAACGTGGACTTCGCGCTGTCTGCGAGCCACGACAACCGCGGCGAGACGCGCGTGGGCGCGGGGCTGCGCATCATCTTCTGACGCGCAGCGCCCGGCCGGTACGGCGGTACGGCTAGAAGTAGTAGCGGATGGCACCGCCGCCGCTGAACCACAGTGGCGAGCCGCCCCAGTTGCCCCAGCCGCCCCAGTTGCCCAGCAGGAAGGTGGGGCGGATGTCCGCGGTGATCTCCACGGGCACCGGGCGGTACTGCAGGCTCAGGCCGACCACGGCGTTGACACCAAAGGCCGCGCCCCAGCCCGGCGAAATGAATGCGCCGGCGCCCGCCTCCCAGTTGAGGCCGAAGTCGCCGTTCGTCCAGAGCTGCTTCCCCTGGTACAGGGCGTCTGCGCCGATGTTGATTCCACCCCAACCCCAGCCGAGGAAGGCCTGCGCGGCCATGCTGTCGCCGAGGAAGACCTTGCCGGTCAGGCCGTAGTTGTAGGCGCCTCCACCCAGGCCGAACCCGAGCTTCTTGCTGGCGTGGATGTTGGTCACGCCGGACGAGCTGGCGGCCGGCGCCTCCCCGTCCGCGAGCGCTGCGGTCGGCAGGGCAAGGGTGGCGAGGAGGGCTGCGTTGCGGGCAATGCGGATCACGTAGGGCTCCTTGGAAGATGGGAGGGACAGCGGCCGGCATCTTCCACGGAAGGAGTTACCCCGCCAACTTTCAGCGCCGCAGGGGGGGCCGCGCGCTGCCCATGCCTCCATCCACCCCAATCACCTGTCCCGTCACCCAGGACTGGGCAGGGGAGAGCAGCCAGCAGATGGCCGCCGCCACGTCCCCCGGCTCCCCCACGCGCCCGAGCGGGTGGGCCGCGGCGTT
The DNA here is from genome assembly GCA_016875515.1 of Deltaproteobacteria bacterium. GTDB lineage: Bacteria > Myxococcota > Myxococcia > Myxococcales > Myxococcaceae > VGRA01. The sequence continues at coordinate 1,319 of VGRA01000081.1, forward strand.
GGCCTTCGCCAGGGGCTCGCTCGCGAAGAGCCCGGCGGTCATCCCGGTGCGGACCAGGCCCGGCGCCACGGCGTTCACCCGGATTCCGCGCGGGGCGTAGGTGGCTGCGGCAGACAGCACCAGCCCCTGCACGCCTCCCTTGGCCGCGGCAATGGCCTCGTGGTTGGCGAGTCCAAACCGCGCGGCCACCGAGGAGACGAGGACGATGCTCCCGCCGCCTCCGTCCAGCGCCTTCGCCCCGGCGCGGACGGTGCCAAACGCAGACGTCAGGTTGGTGGCCAGCACCTCCGCCCACTCTGCGTCCGTGGTGAGGTGCGCGGGCTTCAGCAGCAGTGAGCCCACGCAGTTGGCCAGGCCTGAAAGCGGGCCCACGGCCGCGGCGGCCTCGGTGGCGGCGCGCTCCACCTCCGCGGGCTGCCGCGCGTCCAGCTCCACCACGGGCGCCCCCAGCTCCTCGCCGAGCGCCCGCAGCCTGTCCCCGCCCCGGCCGGCGAGCACCACCCGCGCCCCACCGGCCAGCAGCCGCCGGGCCACCTCAGAGCCGATACCACCCGCCGCCCCCACCACCAGGTATGCCTTGTCCACGAAGTCCATGACGCCGGGTTAACGGCGGCTGCGCAGCCGTGCCAGACTCCCGTCACCGTGCGCGTTCTTCATTGCTCGTTGCTCGCCCTCGCGCTGTGCCGACCCACCCCCGCGCTCGCCGTGGGGCTCACCCAGGTGTCCGAGTCCAAGCCCTGGCCGGGCGTGACGATCCGCAAGTACCGGACCTCCAGCCCGTCCGCGGATGCCTGGGCCGTCCTGGTGGACCTGTGCGCCGCGGGCATCCACGTGGACGCCACGAAGCACACCGGCAGCCCCAGCTCCACGGGCAGTTGGGCGCAGTCTGCCGGCGTCCAGGTGGCCACCAACGCGGACTTCTACAAGTCCGGCCCCAACCGGGTGTACGGCCAGGCCGTGGGTGAGGGCGTGCCGTGGCCGGTGTCTGCCACCGGGTGGGACGCCGCCTACGCGAGCGAGTGGTACTACAAGAAGCCGGGCTGGATCGCCTTCGGCCACGACTGGGTGGAGTTCAACCACACCAAGCAGGTGAAGCAGAACCCCGGAGGCCAGGTGTTGGGAGGGTGGATGCCCGGCACGGTGACGGGCACCTTCCCGCCCGGGACGTTGGGCCTGGCGAGCGGCTTCCCCGAGCTGGTGACGGAGGGCGTGCAGGTCACCTGCAGCAGCCCCACCGCGAGCAGCTGCTTCCCGGACCGGAGCGACATGCGCGCGCGCCACCCGCGCACCGCCATGGGGCTCACCCAGGATCTCAAGACCTTCATCCTGCTGGTGGTGGACGGGCGCACGACCACTTCCTCGGGCATGTACGGGACGGAGTTGGCGGACACCATGAAGAAGCTGGGAGCGTGGCAGGCCTTCAACCTGGACGGCGGCGGCTCGTCCCAGCTGTGGCGGCAGGGGAGCGGGTACCTCAACAACTACAGCGGCAACAACAGCGGAAGCGGCCTGCGCTCCATCCTCAACCACTGGGGCATCTACGCCGGCACCGCGAGCGGCAAGCCCTCCCGGCCGGGCCACTGCGGCAGCTCGGCGCCGTGCCAGGTCATCCCCTCTGCGGGCGGCACCATCGACAACGCGAGCAGCTGCTTCCGCGGCTTCGGCCCCGCGGCCACGTGGCGCCCGGTGGCGAGCGGCTACGGGAACGATCTCGTCTGGACCAACGCCATTGGCGGGAGCCGGCCGGACAACTGGGCCTGGTGGCAGCTCCACCTGCAGGCCGAGGGGGACTACAAGGTGGAGGTCTACACCGAGCCCGCGTACGCCAAGTTCGCCCATGCCCGGTACGAGGTGTACGCGGACGGCAAGAGCAACCCGGTGACGCTCAACCAGGGGGCGGCAGGCGGGTGGCGCACGCTGGGGACCTTCCACTTCGCTGCCGGGGGCGGCCAGTTCGTCCGGCTGTTCGACAACAACGCCTCGGTGACCGTGGCCTCCGGGCAGCGCATCAGCGCAGACGCGCTCCGGCTGGTGCCCACCGGGCCGCAGTGCGGGGACAACACCTGCAACGGCGCCGAGACGTGCGGAAGCTGCCCGCAGGACTGCGGCGCGTGCCCCGCGTGTGGGGACGGCATCTGCAACGGGACGGAGACGTGCGCCACCTGCGTCGCGGACTGTGACGCCTGCTGCGGCAACGGCGCCTGCGACAACGGCGAGACGTGCGGCAGCTGTGCGGCGGACTGCGGCGCGTGCCCGGCATGCGGGGACGGGACGTGCGCCGGGGCGGAGGACTGCGACAGCTGCCAAGCGGACTGCGGCGCCTGCTGCGGGGACGGCAGCTGCGCCGGGGCAGAGGACTGCGCCAGCTGCGCGGTGGACTGCGGGAGCTGCGGGACCTGTGGCGACGGCACCTGCGGAGGGGCCGAGTCGTGCGACACCTGCGCCGCGGACTGTGGCGCGTGCGACGCGGGCGAGTCCTGCGACGGCTGCGAACCGGGGACGGGCGGCGGCACGGGCGGCGGTGGTGGAGGCGGCGGAGGGTCCAGCGATGGAGGCAACGGCCCTGGCGTCCAGCCGGTGGGCTGCGCCGCAGCCCCGGGACGGTTGGCGCTGCCCTGGCTGCTGCTGCCGCTGGGGCTGGGCCGCCGGGCGCGCGCGGGTCAGCTGCGCAGGTAGCCGAACAGCCGGGCCATGCTGTCCCAGCCGCGCGCCTGGAAGGCCTCGCGGGCCTCCTGCGCGAAGGCGGGATCGTGCTGGAAGCGGCGGCAGAACACCTGCGTCGTCTCCACCAGCGCGGTGGCGTCCGGGAGCGGGTCGCCCACGCAGCGTGCGGCCAGCATCAGCCGGAGGATGCCGAAGCGGATGACCAGGTCCACGAAGTGGGCCTGTGGCGTCCGGCCGTCGAAAGGGAAGGACTCGCGGAACAGCTCGTTGAGGACGAAGTGCTCGAGCAGCTTCGGGGCGGCCGACTCCAACGCCTCGGGGAGGCGCGTGACGCCGCGTGAATAGGCGGCGGCCAGCTGCGCGAGGTTCACCTCGGCGGAGGTCTCCGTGGCGCCCAGCCCCGTGGCCACCGCCTCCTCCACCCGGCGCTGGTGCGGCGTGGAGGTGCGGCCCACCTTCCGCGCGAGCAGGGGGGCGAAGACGTGCGCCTGCTCCGCGTGCTTCGCCGGCACCGCCTCGAGGCTGTCGAGGAACCCGGGCGTGGAGAGCGCGTGCCCGAAGCTGGCGAGGAAGCCCGGCACCCGCTCCGGCGTGCGCAGCAAAGGCGTCAGCTGCTCGCAGAACAGCCCCAGCACCGCCAGCCGCGCCCACAGCGGCGCGCCGTCACTCCCCATCACCTGCAGGCAGAAGAGCCGGACCGCATTGGCCGCCTCGGCGTCCAGCCCCGCCGGGAGCGGGACGGCGGACAGGGTGGAGGGGCGCGTGGCCACCTCGGCGGCGACGAACTCGAAGGCGTCTGGGGACAGGAGCGCAAGCCGCGCCGCCTCGGGGCAGGAGAGGGTGAGCCCCTGCGAGAGGGTGCTCCCCAGCGAGCGAGTCGTCCTCGGGTAGCTGGCGCAGGTGTCCGAGAGCGCCTCCTCGCCGTGTCGCTGCTGCAGCCGGCACAGGCCGCCGCCCAGCATGGGGCAGTCGCGCGTGCCCGGGCGCGGGGCGAACCAGGAGAACGCGCCGGCGGGGGCCGGCGCGCCCGGCTCCGGCAGCTTCAGCGACACGAGCAGCTCGTCCCTCAGCGGGGACGCGGGCAGCCGCTGGTACCGCTCGTAGGTGGCGCGGTCCACCGTGACGGTCCACCCGCTGCAGCAGGTGTCCTCGCAGCGGTCCCCAATGCACTGGAAGCGCGAGGCGAAGCGGGGGACCAGCGCTGTCTTGGTGAAGGTGGCCATGGCGTGTCGGGGCACGCTAACAGCGGCCCCCCGTCACGCCACTTCGGGGGCAGCCGCTCAGCGCCCCAGCCGCCGCGCCCGCTGGTCCAGGTAGAGGGACGAGGGCTCCACCGCCCGTTCGCCTGCGGCTTCCACCCCGTCCTCCGGCGCCGTACCCACTCCCCACCCGAACAGCGCGGCGCCCAGGTCCTCCAGCGCGGTGGACACGGAGGCAAAACCGCGCGGGGCCACCACGAAGCCGTGGCCGAACTGGTACGCCCGCAGCACGCCCTGCCCGTCCCCGGCGCAGTTCCACACCACGTTTTGCGTGGCGGTGTGTCCCGCCTGGCTGCTCCAGCCGCCGCGGTTCACCAGGGCCAGGCCGTCCCGGAAGGTGGAGCGGTCGAACAGGTTGGCGTGGGCGAGCGCGCGGTGGGTCTCGGACAGGCCTGGCTGCGTGAGCAACGACGTCCGGCTGTCCCGCGCCAGCCCGTTCTCGGAGAGCACGTCCAGCCAGACGCAGCCGCTGGTGCCGAACTCCCAATTTTGAATGAAATTGTGGCGGCCGCCACTGCCGGCGCACCCGCGCGTCAGCACCTCGTTGGCCTGTCGAAGCTCGAACAGGTAGCCATTCCCGCCGCTGCCTCGGTTCTGCACCTCGCCCAGCCGGACGCGCTCCAAGGTGACGCGGCGGCTGGCCCGGACGAGCACCCCCGAGGACTGCAGGTGCGCCGCGGTGTCTGGCCGCGCGGGGAAGGACGCGACGTCCCGCATCCAGCCGTCCCTCACGCCCAGGAACTGGACGGCGTGGACCTGGTCACCGGACCACGCGGCGCCCTCCTCCACGGCATTGGACAGCCCGAGCGACTGGATGCCCACCTCCACGGTCCGCCCGGACACCGCGCGGAGGCTGGCCCCGTCCCGCACCTTCGCCGGGTAGCGGAGCGGCACGTCCAGCTGTACGCGGTGCGGTTGCGTGCCGGTGTCCACCGACACCACGGTGCGCCACGCGAACGGCTGCCACGTCCGGTGGAAGGTGAAGGCCTGCGTGTCCCAGCGTCCCTCCATGCCGTGCTCGGCGACGAAGGCATCCGTGAGGGTCCACCCGACCGCGACCTCGTCACCGGGGGACAGGGCGGTGGCGTCGGACAGTTCCACGGTGTGCGCGAGGGCCGCCGCGTCCGAGGCGAGCGGGACGTCGGCGCCGAGCGACAGCTCCCCGCCCACCGTCAGGTTCGCGCCGAACGAGAGCCCCGGGTGGGTGGACGGGGCGGCGGCGAGGACGAGCCGGGTCTGGGTGGGCCCGGCCCCGGCGAGCACCACGTGGGGGTGTCGGAGGTGGAGCAGGCCGTCCACGCGGTACTGGCCGGGCGGCAGGTACACCGTCCCGCCGTCCGCGCCGGCAGCGTCCAGCGCGGCCTGGAGGGCCGCGGTGGCATCCGCGCCCCCGTCCGGGTCCGCGCCATAGCCGGACACCACGTCCAGCACGGGGGCGGGGAGCGCCTCGGGCGGGTCCACCTCGCCCGCGTGGTACCCGGCGAAGGAGAAGTCATGCAGGAAGCGGCCGCCGTCCAGCGCGAATCCGGGGCTCCAGTGCTCCGGGTACAGCGCGCTGCGGAACGTGGCGCCGGCGTCCAGTGGGGGGGCTGACTCCGGGGCTTGTGCGCCCGTGCCGCCGCCCGGTGCGGTGACAGGGGCCGGGGCGCAGGCCAGCGCGGTGAGCCAAGCCAGGCAGAGCGCGGCGCAAGGGGCGTGGAAGCGGCCGAGGCTCACGCGCGGAGGAACGGGAAGAGCCGGGGCATCACGTCCCAGCCCCGGGCATGGAACGCGGCGCGGGCCTCTCGCACGAACTGGGGATCGTGCTGGTAGCGGCGGCAGAACACGTGCACCGTCTCCACCAGCGCTGCAGCGTCCGGCAACGTCTCCCCCGTGCAGCGGGCGGCCAGCATCAGCCGCAGCACGCCGAACCGCAGGACGACATCCAGGTAGTGGGCGAAGGGCGAGGCCCGGTCGAACGGGAAGGCCTCGCGGAACAGCTCGTTCAGCAGGTAGTGCTCGAGCAGCAGGGGGGCGGAGGCCGCGAGCGCCGCGGGGAGGCGCGCCACGCCCCGCTCGTAGCGCTCGCGCAGCAACGAGGGCTCGCCCCGGCCGTCCTCACCGGCGCCACCGAGCCCCTCGGCCACCGCGGCCAGCACGCGCCCCTGGACCGGAGAGGGCGGGGCGCCCAGCCCGGTGCGCAGCAGCGGCGCAAACACGGCGGCCTGCTCGGCGTGGTGCGGCTCGGTGGCCTCCAGCGCGGCGAGCAGGCCCGGGGCTGAGAGCTGGGACTGGAACTGCTCCAGCAGCGCGCGCGTCGCCGCCCCGCCGCCCCGCTGCAGCAACGCGTCCAGCTGCTCGCAGAACATCCCCAGCACGGCAAGGCGGGCCCATGGCTTCACCTCGCGCGCGCGGGCGAGCTGCAGGCAGAACACGCGCACCGCGGAGGCGTCCTCCTGGGACAGCCCGCCGGACAGTGGCAAGTGCGTCACCATCCCTGGGCGAATGGGCAGCTCTGTATCCAGGAATTCGAAGGCGTCCGGGGACAGGAGGGCCAGCCGGGCGGCCTCCGGACAGGAGAGGCTCATCCCCTGCGAGAGCTCGTCCCCCACGGCGCGGGTGAAGCGGGGGTAGCTGAAGCAGCTGTTGGCCAGCCCCTCCGCCCCCAGCCGCTTGTGCACGCCGCACAGGCCGCCCTCGAGCATCGGGCAGCGGAGCGTCCCCGGGGCAGGGCGGATCCACGCGAAGTCCTGGTCCCCGGTGGGGGCCGGTTCCGGCTGCACAGACTCCTTTAGCTGCTGTTGCAGAGGCGACGGGGGCAGCGCCTGGAAGCGCGCGTAGGCCTCCCGGTCCACGTTCACCTTCCACCCGCTGCAGCAGGTATCCGGGCACTTGTCCTGCGTGCAGGCGAAGCGCGTGACGTAGCGCGGCAGAAGCGCGGGGAGGTGAGGGATGCCGGTCACGGGGCGAAAGGGTAGCACGAGGGGACATAACGGCCTGGCCTGGTTGATACTGGCCGCCGTGCGTCACGGGTTGACCGCCTCGCTGCTCCTTCTCACCGCCTGTGCCCCCGGCGCGGGTGGGGGTGGACCGCTCGTCGTGGAGGGCCCCCCGGCGGCGCCGCCGGTGGAGCGGGTGGTGGGGGCGCCGCTGGAGGGGGACGAGGTGGCCGTCCTGGATGCCTCCCCGGCGAGCCTTCCGCTCGGAATCGAGTGGGTGGACGGGCGCATCGTGGCGTGGAGCGGGGGCGGGGCGTGGGGCCGCACCGACGCGCAGTCCTGGAAGGGGCTGCCGTGGGGC
>VGRA01000082.1 GCA_016875515.1 Deltaproteobacteria bacterium
CCTGCCGGAGATGCCGTGGGTGGAGCAGCCGCGCATCCCCGGCGAGGGGCAGACGCGGCTCACCCGCCGCATCGCCGTGCTGCAGGACGGCATGGGGAACAACGCCCGCGAGCTGCGCGTGCTGGCGGTGGGGCCCACCGGGGAGCATGGGTACTTCACCAAGCCGCTGCTGGGGGATGCGTGGACCTTCGTGGCCACGGGGGAGGAGATTGACCCCGCGGACTTCATCCTCAACGACCCGGAGCGCCGCGAGCGCTTCGCGTCCCGGGACCGCCGCTTCACCGGGGTGCTGCAGGTGGGGCCGCGCGAGGCCCGGCAGCAGCTGCGCGTGGAGATTCCGGACTTCAACTTCCACTGCGGCCCCCTGCGGCTGGTGGTGGCCCCCATGGGGGGGCCGCGCTTCACGGTGAACCTGCACACGGTGGACAGCTGGACGCTGTTCGACGGCGTGGACCCCGAGGACGACGCGGAGGCCTTCAAGTCCCTCAAGGTGACGGTGGAGGTGCCGGAGGAGACGCGCGCCCACCCGGACCCGAAGGTGCAGGCGCTGGTGCAGGCGGCCTTCGCCCCGCTCCACTGGAAGTCCTTCGCGGTGTCGCTCGTGGCCAACACGCGCGAGCTGCACCTGCAGCCGGTGGGCTACCCGTGGAACCTGGGCACGCCGCTGTTCTCCGCGGTGCTGCGCGGCAGCGGCCCCGTCCAGCTGGCGCCCTACTCGCGGGCGTTCGCGCAGGTGCTGGACGGGACGGCGTGCGTGCCGCGCGCGGAGCTGGAGCGGCTGCGGGCCGCGCGGAAGCAGCTGGAGGACCGCCGCGGCTTTGCCACCTCCCTGCGCCGCTTCCTCCCGGCGGCGCTGCTGCCGCTGGATGCCATCTCCGTCGTCACCACCACGCGCTGGACGTGGGACAAGATGAAGACGCTGCCCGCGCTGGAGGAGCACGCCCCGGCCATGACGCACGCCATGGCGCTCTCCCAGGAGCTGGCCTGGAAGCGCTCCGCCGCGGACTACGCCCAGGTGGAGCAGGCCATGGTGGGACGGCTGTGCGACGGCTCAGTGGAGCCCGGCGCTTCCGCGGGGGCGAATCCGCTCCCGTGAAGCACCGAAGCGCGGCGGACGGCTCGCCTCGAAGCGGACGAGCCACCCCGGCTGTTCGCCTTCTTCGTGCACCCGCTTGACGTTGCGGACGTGCGGGTCGCGCTCGAGCTGGTGGACGTCGCGCGTTGCCTTTGGGAGCGTCCGGTGGGTGTGGATGTGGCGCTGGAACTCCCCGGGGGCAGGGGCCAGCTCGCACCACGCGCAGCGTCCCGCGTGGACGATCTCAACAGGGTCATGACAAGCATTGCACCAGGCCAGGTACACCGGCCCAGCGGGGGGCAGGCGGATCTCGAGCCGCGAGCGGTTGGGGTGGCGGAGTCCGAGGGGCGTGGCCTCGGAACGGACCTCCCGGGAGACGTTGGAACGGGGGGCGGGGCGGCGGTGACTCCGGGTCGTAGGCATGGGCGGTTCCTCAGTTGAGAAGAGTGTGGGGGGCAGGGGTCAGGGGGAATCCCGCGGCATCCCGCTCCTTCGTGCCTTCCATCACGCAGCGTTCGACGGCGCCGGCGTTCTCGATGCGGATCCTCAGCGCCCTGCGCACGTAGCGGGCCCCGCGGCGAAGCACCACGTCCATGCTCATCAGGCCCATGCGGACACCGTGCTCGTCCAGTCCCGTGTAGAGCAAGACAAGGAAGCCATTGAAACCGGGAACCACGGGCGCCTTTGTCTTGTGGACGATCACATAGACGGTCCACCCGTGGTGGCGGACCTTGAAGTTCCAATAGTGCTTCACGCGGGAATGGTGGGTTTCGAGGAGGTTTGTCTGGATGGTCATGTGGTTTGCTCGTTTGTCCCGAATGAATGTCGGGATGGTATATATATACATAAATAGACGAATTGCGTCAATGATTGCCGGTTTTGCGCGGCGTATGGTTTGGGGTGCGAGCGCGCGGTCGCGGGGCGTGCTGGGTGGTGGGGTGGACAGGCCATGCCCCTGACCCACCACGCGTGGCGTGGTGGGTCAGGGGTCGGCATGGCGCCCTGACGGGGGAGTCATGACAAGTGCCGTGGGCGTCTCTGTTCAGGGGCGCCGTTCGTAAGTCATGACAAGTCGTCCCGCGGCCCAGCGGGGCGGATAAGTCATGACGGGTGGCTCCGGCCAGGGGTGCGTCATGAACGTGACGCGACGGCTGTCCGTGTCTACCTCGCCCGCCTGAACCCCAGCTTCCCGTCCACCGCGTCCACCGCCACGTCGTAGCGGAAGAACCACCCCACCCCGAGCAGGGCGAAGGGCGCCTGTTCGTCCACCAGGAACAGGTCCTTGCCGGGCTGCGGCACCGTGCCCACCGTCACGCTCTCCTCCCACGCGCCGGGCAGCGACACCTTCAACGTGGCGCCCGGGGCCAGCGCGCCGTCCACCACGGTGCCTGCCGGGAGCTGCGGGGCGTGGAAGATGTCCATGCTCGCACCCGTGTCGAACACCGCCTCGGTGCAGCGTGGCGGCACGTCCACGCCATTGACCGCGAAGCAGGCCGTCAGCGAGCCGTCCCGGAAGGCCCGCACGCCGTTGGGCTGCAGCCCATCCGGCGGGAGCGCCAGCATCGCGAACCCCGCGTCCGCTGCCTCCCGGCCGAACAGCACCGTCCCGCCAGCGCTGGCGGCACCGCCCGTGCGCACGGTGAACCCCTCGCGCGCGCGGCCCTGCAGCTGGGCGAAGGGGCTGTACAGCGCGCCCACCTCTCCCCGCCGCGTGCTGACCCCGAGGATGCCCTGGACGCCCGCCTCCTCGAAGAAGGGCGCCGTCCCTCCCGCGAAGGCGCAGCCCGGGTTGTGCGCCGCGCAGGTGAAGCGCTCCACCCGGTGGAAGGCGATGGGCCCTGCCGTCCCCGCCTCGCCCACCGTCACCGTGCCGCGGGCGAGCTTCCCCTCCATCCGCTCGCCGTAACCGAACTCAGCGGAGATGGCCTGGGCTGTCTCGTCCACGGCCGTCCCCTGCAGCGCGCCGGGGAACAGCCGCAGGCCGTCCGCGCCGGTGTCCACGAGCACCTGGATGGGCGGCGAGCCGTTGACCGAAATGGGCATCCGCAGCAGCGGGCCCGAACCGTCCGGGTACTGCGCCACGGAGAATCCGGCGGAGAGCCGGGGGGCCTCCCCGGCGTCCACCCCTGCGTCCACGCCCGCGTCGGCGGATGGCGGCAGGCCCGCGTCCCGTGGCGCGGGCGGCCCCGGAGGTGGAGCGGCGCAGGAGAGCGCCCATGCCAGCGAGGTGATTGCGAAGCGTCGGGCGGAGGCCATGGGTGACACCGCACGCTGCCCGTTCCAGTCGCGGGATTCATCCCTCCCGGACGCCGGGCGCGACAGCGGGCGCCGCAGCCCGGGGACCAAGGCGGGGCGTGCTAAGCCAGCAAACTGTCAATGGGCGACGCGGCGCTGGAGATGACGAGGGTGGGGCTGCACCTGGCACCGCTCCGGGCGCGCGTCTTCCAGCTGGGGACGGTGCTGCGCTGGGCGCCCGGCGAGGCGCTGTGCCGGCGGGGCGCGGTGCAGCGGCAGCTCCACGTCGTCCTGTCCGGGCGCGCGGACTACCCGGGCGGCTGGTTCGGCCCCGGCGCGCACACCGGGGAGCTGGGCTTCTTGCTGGGCGTGCCGCGCACCGCGGACGTCACCGCCCGGGACGAGGTCACCACCTGGTCGGTGGACGCGGAGGTGCTGGAGCGGGACGCCGCGGCCGCCGCCGTGCTCGTCTCGGCGCTGGTGCGCGAGCTGCCGAGCCGCCTCCGGAAGTTCCGCCCGCCCGCGGCGCCCACCGGCAATTTCTGCGACGACGGCCACCCGGCCATCCGGGGCCTCGCCGCGGTCCTGCGCGGAATCAGCGAGGAGGCCACCGCCACCGCCATCTGGTCCTTCGTGAGGGACCTGCCGTACCGCTTCGGCCCCTGGTGGATGCGCGCCTCGGACACGCTCCGCCTGGGCCACGGCATGTGCACCACCAAGAGCAACCTCGAGGTGGCGCTCTTCCGCGCCGCCGGGCTGGAGGCCGGCTTCGTGGAGGTGCGGGGGGACGCGGCGCTGGTGCAGCCGCTGTTGCCTCCCGCGTGGCGGCAGCTCGTGCAGGGGCCCGTGCGCCACTACATGGGCGCGGTCCGGCTGGAGGGGCGCTGGCACGTGGCCGAGTGCTCCTTCACCGATCCCTGCCTGCGCCAGCTGGGGACGCGCTGGCCCGCCGTGCTGGAACTGCTGCCCTGCCGCTTCGGCGCGGGCGCCCCCTTCCACCCGGTGGCCCACGTCTTCGGGCAGGATCCCTTCGCCGTGGACGTCCTCCCCGAGCTGGACGAGGCCATGGCCCGGCGCAGCAGCTACGACACGGACCAGCTGGAGCTGCTCAACGTGCTCACGGACGCGCTCCAGCCCGGCACCTTCGACGAGCCCGCCTGGCTCGCCCGCGCCCGCGCATTGCTGGACGGGGAGCCCGCCCGGGCGTACCACGTGGCGCTGGCCGCGGCCGTGGCGCTCGCCGGTGAACTCCACGGCCACCTCGAGGAACCCGCATGAAGACGTTCGACTGGGACTTCTCCCCCCCGCAGAGCCCGCCGCTGGGCGACCACGACGTGCCGGCCGTCTCCGGCCACCTGCGCGGCAAGCGCGTGGCCCTGCTGGTGTGCGGCGGCATTGCCGCCATGAAGACCCCGCTGCTCGCCCGCGCGCTGCGCCGCCGCGGCGCGGAGGTGGTGGCCTTCTGCAGCGATGAGGCGCTCCGCTACGTGGGGCGCGAGGCGCTGGAGTGGTCCACCTGCAACGCGCTGGTCACCCAGCTCACCTGGCGGGCCGAGCACCTGTCGGACTCGGCGCCCTTCGACTGCTACCTGGTGGCGCCGGCCACCTACAACACCATCGGGAAGATGGCGTCAGGCATCGCCGACTCGGTGGTGACCGCGGCGCTCGCGTCCGCGCTGGGGCGGCTGGCGCAGGGGCGCACGCAGGTGCTGGTGGCCCCCACCATGCACGGCTCCATGCACCACGAGGTGCTGGTACGAAATTGCAGGTCGCTCGCGCAGCAGGGCGTCCGCTTCGTCACCCCGCGGGACGACTACGGCAAGCACAACCTCCCGGACGAGGAGCTGCTGGTGGCCGCCGTGTGCCGGGCGCTCTCCACCTCCCCGCTGAAGGGCCGGCGCGTGTTGGTGACGGGCGGCCCCACCCCGGTGCCGCTGGATGGCGTGCGCCGCATCCTCAACCGCTTCCGCGGGCGGCTGGGCGCGGCCGTGCACGAGGAGCTGCTGCTGCGCGGCGCGGAGTCCACCTTCGTGCTCGGAGACGGCGCGTGGCGGCCGGCGCGCTGGATGCCGGTGGAGGTGGCCCGGACGTACGACGACTACAAGCGGTTGGTGCTGGACCACGTGGCGCGCGGGCAGGCGGCAGGCGTCTTCTCCGCGGGCGTGGCAGACTACCGGCCGGCGGCGCCGGTGGAGGGGAAGATTCCCAGCGGGCAGTCCACGCTGCCGCTGCAGCTGGTCCCCACCGAGAAGGTGATTGACCTGGTCCGGGCGGCAGACCCGGCCCTCTTCCTCGTGTCCTTCAAGTACCTGGAGGGCGTCTCGCACGAAGCGCTGCTGGCCGAGGCGCGCAGGCGGCTGGACCGCTACCCGGTGGTGGTGGCCAACCGCGGGGAGGAGACGCACGGCACCGCGCAGGTGTCCTGGATCGTCACCGCGGAGGGCGAGGCGCGCGTGGAGGGCAAGGCGGCCATCGCGGACCTGCTCGAGCGCCGCCTCCTCCAGCGCTGAGGCGTCCGGCGACGGCTCGCCCGGGGACAAGCCGGTCCGGGCAGGCCTAGCATGCGTGCGCCCCATGGCCACGGACGACGAGCCCACGCGAACGGCGCCGCCGCGCCCCTCCGCGCGCCCCGCGGAGGCGGACCTGCGTCCCGGGGGGAGGCTCGGGCACTACACCCTGCTGGAGAAGGTGGGCCAGGGCGGGATGGGCGAGGTGTACGCCGCGTGGGACGGGCAGCTCGGGCGGCGCGTGGCCATCAAGCTCATCCACGAGCAGTACCGGGGTGACGCAGGAGAGCGGGCACGGCTGGTGCGCGAGGCCCGCACCCTGGCGCAGCTGCAGCACCCCAACGTGGTGGCGGTACACGAGCTTGCCAGCCGTGCCGGGCTCGACTTCCTGGTGATGGAGTACGTGGAGGGGCGGACCCTTCGCCAGGTGCTGCACGAGGGGGCGCTCCCCCAGGGGCGTGTGCGTGCGCTGCTCGCCGAGGCGGGCCGGGGCCTGCAGGCCATCCACGCCGCGGGGCTCGTTCACCGTGACTTCAAGCCCAGCAACGTGCTGGTGGGCAGCGACGGCCGGGTGCGCCTCATGGACTTCGGGCTGGCCCGCGTCGCGGGCAGGCGCGAGGCGGGGGAGGGCGGGGGCAGCCCCGCCTCCGAGGACGACTCGGTCACCCAGTTGGGGGCAGCGCCGGGGACGCCCCGGTACATGCCACCCGAGCAGATGGACGGCGGCGTACTGGACGCGCGCACGGACCAGTTCGCCTTCGCCGTCGCTGCCTGGGCCGCGCTCACCGGCCAGCCGCCGTTCCCCGACGGACAGGCGCCCAGCGAGCGCTGTGCCGCCATCCGCGCAGGCCCCCCCGAGGAACAGGGCCGCAAGATTCCCCCGCCGCTGCGGCAGGCGCTGCGGCGCGCCCTGTCCGCCCACCCGGGCGACCGGTTTCCCTCCCTGGCGCCGCTGCTGCACGAATTGTCGGGAGCGGCAGAGGCCCAGCGGCGGCGCAACCGACTGGTGGTGCTGGCCTCGCTGTGCGGGGCCATGGCGGTGGCCGCAGCCGCGTGGTGGGGCGGACGGGTGGACCGCACCTGCAACCCCCGGCTGCTCGCGGGGCAGGCCCTTCCGCCCGCGCGCGTGGCCTCCGTGAAGCAGGTGGCGCGCGCCGTGCTCGGGGAGGGCACCCCGGAGGCGGAGGGGCTCGGGGCGGAGCTCGAGGGGTGGTACGGCGCGTGGGCCGTCGCCTCGTCCGCGGTGTGCAGGGCCGAGCAGGCCGGGCTGGCCCGGCAGGTGTCCGGGCAGCGGGTGTGCCTCGAGGCGCGCCGCGCGGACGCGGACGGCCTCCTGGCGCTGCTCGGCGAGGGCCACCGGGAGGTGCTGGAGGTGGGGCGCGCGGCCGTGCGGTCGCTCCCGGTGGTGGACGGTTGTGCGCGCGCCGTGGTGCGCCCGGGACTGGACGCTGTCTCGGAGTCAGACCGGGCGGGCGCGCGCCGGCTGCTCGGGGGGGCGCGGGCCGCCTTCCTCGCGGGGGACGCGGCCCGGGCGAGGCAGGAGGCGGAGCGGGCCCTGCAGCTGCCAGCCATGGCCGCAGACGGGGTGCTGCGCGCCGAGGCGGGGCTGCTGCGTGCCCGGGCCGTGTCGGAGCTGGGCGGAGAGGCCGCCGAGGTGGAGTCCGGCCTGCGCGAGGCGTTGACCCTGGCCATCGCGGAGCGGGATGAAGGGGTGGAGGCCGAGGCGTGGATCCACTACCTCGGCCACCTCTCCGAGCGGCCCGGGGATTGGCCGGCCGCCCAGGCGCTGATGCCGGTGGGGCGCGCGGCGGTGTGGCGCACGGGGGACGACCTGTCCAAGGCGGGGTTCCTGCACATGCGGGCCTCCCTCCGCTGGGACGAGGGGCGGTACGCGGAGGGGTTGGCAGACGCCGAGGAGGCGCTCGCGCTCGCCCGTGCGCGGCGTCCGCAGAGTCCCCGCCAGGTGGGCCGGATGGAGATGCTGGTGGGCATGCTCCTGTCGGGGCTGCAGCGGCTGGACGACGCGCGGGCCCACGAGGAGCACGCGGTGTCCACCTTCGAGGAGGCGTACCCGGCGGACCACCCCATGCTGGCGGCCGCGCTCAACAACCTCGCCAACACCTGGATGGAGCTGGGGCGGCTGGACCGGGCGGTGCCCCTGTTCGAGCGGGCCCTGGCTGCGCTCTCTGCGCGCCGCGGACCGAGCCACCCGTCCACCGCGGCGCCGCTCAACAACCTCGCGGACATTGCCCTCATGCAGGGGAGGCTGGACGAGGCGGCAGCGCGCTACCGGGAGGCACACCGCGCGCTGCTCGCCGCGCTCGGCCCCACGCATCTGCGGACGGGCATCTCCGTCATGGGGCTGGCCGCGGTGGACGCGGAGCGGGGCCACTTCGGAGAGGCCCGGCGCGCGTTGAATGCGCTCGTGGGCGCGCGCGCGGCGGCGGGGGCGCGCTCGGAGTCCGTCCGGGAGGTGCAGGTGGCGCAGGCATTGGTGGAGCTGCAGGACGGCAAGGTGGCCGCGGCAAGGGGGCTGCTGGAGCGGGCCGCGCCGCCCGGCGGGGACCTGGACCTCCCGGACCGGCTGGTGCTCCGGGCCGTGGCCGCCGCCCTGGAGGGCCGGGCGTCCGAGGCCCGTTCGCTCACCGCGGAGGCCCGGGCCTTTCTGGCGGCGCACCCCGCCGCGCACGCCCAGC
>VGRA01000083.1 GCA_016875515.1 Deltaproteobacteria bacterium
CTCCCCCGCCCCCGCCCCCGAGGGCTTCCGCCGCATCCGGGACAACGAGGCCGCCGGCGACCCGCAGCTGGAACCCCTGGCCGCCCGCTACGAGCAGGACGTCTTCCCCGTGCTGGCCGCCGCTGGCTGGGACCGCAAAGACGTCCAACTCGCCTGGGACTTCACCACCGGCACCCGCGCCAACGCCACCCGGGACATGCTCCGCGTCCGCGAACTCACCCTCCAGTGGCTCGCCACCCACACCCCCGCTGTCACCATCACGAAGGTGGAGGAGAACACCGAGCCGGAGATTTGGCGCACCGTGCAGGGCACCCTCGAGGCGCCGCTGTTCCTGGAGGAGAACGCCCCCGGGGCCGCGCTGCACGTGGGCGCGGACGGGCAGGTGGCGCAGAACGGCACCACCACCTTCCCGTTCCTGGCCCAGGTGCCGGTGAGCGTCCGGGACATGGCCACGGAGGCCTCCCCCCTTCTCTACGGCCACGGCTTCTTCGGCTCCG
This sequence comes from Deltaproteobacteria bacterium, assembly GCA_016875515.1. Classification (GTDB taxonomy): domain Bacteria; phylum Myxococcota; class Myxococcia; order Myxococcales; family Myxococcaceae; genus VGRA01. The sequence goes on from VGRA01000083.1 coordinate 498, forward strand.
AGTACGAACTCACCTACGGCCCCACGGTGAGGCTGGCCGAGCGGCTGAAGGTCGTCACCGTGGGCATCCCGTGGGCGGGGATGGCGGGGGAGGACTCGCCCATCGTGGGCGGGGCCATCCTCGGCGAGCCCACCAACACCCTGAAGTTCACCGACCGCGTGCACCAGGGCATGGCCCACTGGCTGGTGCTGGCCCACGCGGTGGAGGGGACGCTGCGCACCCAACCCGCCTTCGCCCGCCCCGGCGGAGAGCCGGTCTTCGCCGCGGACGCGTCGCGCTACCTCGGCATCAGCCAGGGCCACATCCTCGGCGGCACCATGAACGCGCTGAACCCGAAGGCGCGCCGCATCATCCTCAACGTGGGTGGGGCCAGCTTCACCACCATGATGATGCGCGCAAGGCCGTTCAACGGCTTCCTGCTCCTCATCGAGAACAGCATCCGGGACCCGCTGGAGCAGCAGAAGTTCATCGCGCTGTTGCAGGCCCCGTTCGACCGGGTGGACCCCGCCGCGTACGCCCCGCTGCTGCTGCAGGAGAAGCTGCCCGGCAGCCCCGCGGACCGCCGGGTGCTGATGCAGGTGGGGCTCGGGGACACCTCCGTCCCCAACGTGGGCTCCTACCTCCACGCGCAGATGGCGGGGCTGCCCTGCCTCCAGCCCTCGCCCGCGCCGGCACCGCTGCTGCCGCCCGTGGACGGGCCGGTGGAGGGGAGCGCGCTCGCCCTCTACGGCTACGGGCTGGACCTGCAGCCGCTGTACGGCAAGGCGGAGCCGGCCCCCCTGGAGACACAGGTGCACGAGGGCATCCGCCGCAGCGAGGCCGCCATGGCCCAGATGGACCGCTTCCTGAGGGAGGGCGTCATCGCCCACACCTGCAGCGGCCCCTGCGACCCGGAATAGCTGCCCGGTACCGGGTCAGTCCCGCGCGCGCGCCGTGAGCCAGCGCCGCAGCCGCTCCACGCCGCGCAAGCTGCGCGTCTCCAGCCGCAGCAGCGGGGCAACCACGGCCTTGTCCAGCAGCGCCCGGGTGCTGGTGCGAAGCTCCGGTCGCACCTGCGCCACCGCGGCGGCCGCCTCCGGGTACAGCTTCTCCACGACCCCAACCGAGGCGTACAGCGCCCGCTCCATGCCCCACGCCTTCGCCCGCGCCTTCACCGCCTGCAGGTCCGGCGGCCGGCTGTACACCCCGGCCATGAAGGTGGCCCCGGTGAGCAGCTCCCGCAGGTCCACGAAGGTCAGCATGGGCACCTGGTAGCCCGCGCGCGCCTGCGCCACGCAGGTTTGCAACAGCGCGTCCTCCAGCCCCAGGCGGTAGGTGGACTCGCCGTACACCTTCATCCGCTCGGCGCGCTGCAGCAGCTCCAGCTCCTCCGGCCCGGTGGGGCCGCCGAAGAGGGAGGTGTGGACGCACACGTTGGTGCGCCCGTCCGACAGGAAGGCGTCCCCCTCCCCGAGCACGTCGTCCCGCGTGACGGGGCGGAAGTTGGCCCGCGCCATCCAGCCGGTGAAGCCGGCCACGTCCGAGTCCCGCAAGAGCAGGTCAATCTCCATCACCGGCCGGAAGGCCACGTGCGGGTAGAGCGCCTCGGCGTAGGAGGCCCCGCCCAGCATCACCAGCTGCCGCCCTTCCAGCGAGGCGAGGCTGCGCTTGAAGTTGACCAGCTTCAACACGTTGTCGTTGCCGGTGCCCTGGTGGATGGAGAGCAGCCGCTCGCGCACCTCGTCCGGCGCCCCGGCCCCGCCCAGCCGGTACTCCAGGTTGTAGGCGATGAGGGAGGCCAGCCCGTTCTCCACCGCCCACTCGGACAGCCGCTCCCACGGCGCGTCCTTGAGGGAGCGGCGGGGAGGATCGAACGACGTGAGGACCTGGACCGTCTCGAGCAGGGAAGCCATGGCGCGTGCCCCCGGCCTTTAACCCCACCGCCCCCCTGCGTGCCATGTTAGTCCGCGCTCCCGCCATGGCCGCCGTCACCGTCCTCATCCCCTGCTTGCCGACGCACGCGGACCCGGGCCCCGTGGCCCGCGGGGCGCTCGAGGCAGGACATGCCGTGGTGCTGGCCGGAGAGGCCCCGCCCGGGCTCCCCGGGACGCGCAGCGTACAGGCCGCCACCCGGGACGAGGCGTTGCGGCTCGGGCTGCGGGCCGCGGGGCTCGAGGCGTCCTTCATCCTGGTGCACGCCCCAGACGTGCCGTGGGACGACGCAGACGTGCGCGCGCTGTTACAGCCGCTGGAGGCGGACGCCGCGGACGCCACCTACGCCCACGCCGAGCACCTGCCGCTGCCCGAGCGCGGGCTCTCCCGGATGGCGCAGGCCGTCACCGGGGTGGCGCTGCCGGACGCGTTCCCGTCCGTGCGCGCGTACCGCTCGGCCCCGGCGCTCGCCCAGCTGGAGCGCGCAGGACAGGTAGAGGCGGAGGCGGAGCTGCTCGTGAAGCTGGCCGCGCAGGGCTTCCGCCTCGCCCACGTCCCGGTGCGCTCCGCCCGCCCGCCCTCGGAGCCCGGGCTCTTTCTCCGGCGCGCCCGCGCCCTGGTCCGGTACCTGGGGCTGCAGAACGACGCGGACAACGCGCACGAGGGCTACAACACGCTCGCCCGCATGGAGTCCGCCTCCCACTACAACGCGTGGCTGGGGGCGCAGTTCCGCCCGTGGCTGGGGCAGCGGGTGCTGGAGGTGGGGGCGGGCATCGGCACCATGACGGCGCAGCTGGCCCCGGGCCGCGAGTTGCTGGTGGCGCTGGAGATGGACGCCTTCTACGTGGAGCGGCTCCGCAACCGCTTCCGCGGCCACCCGCACGTGCGGCCGGTGCTCTCCGGCGTGGAGCAGGCGGACTGGGCGCGGCTGCGCGGCGAGGGGTTCGACTCGGTGGTGATGTCCAACGTGCTCGAGCACATCGAGGACGACGTGGGGGCGCTGCGCAACCTGCGCTCGGCGCTGCCCGAGGGCGGGCGGCTTCTGCTCTTCGTCCCCGCGCTTCAGGCCGTCTTCGGCGGCCTGGACGAGGCCGTGGGCCACCACCGCCGCTACGAGGCGCCGCAGCTGCGCGCGGCCATGGAGTCGGGCGGCTTCGAGGTGGAGCAGCTGCGTTGGATGAACTTGCTCGGCATCCCCGGCTGGTACCTCAACAGCCGGCTGCTGGGTCGCCGCGCCATGCCGCCCTTGCAGCTGCGCCTCTTCGACGCGGTGGCCCCCTGGCTCGCCGCGGCGGAGTCCCGCGTGCAGCTGCCCATCGGGCTCGGGCTCTTCGCCGTGGGGCGGGCGCGCTGAGGCCCCGGCAGCCGGCCGGTCAGAAGCCCACGCCCAGGCCGCCCAGCACCCCCAGGTCCCACGGCACGTCCGTCACCGGGTGGGCGAAGTAGTCGCAGCTGACGGCGACGTTCCCGAACAGCTCCCGCCCCGGCCCCAGCGTGGCCAGGTGCACCCGGGCGGCGCCTTCCACGAGCAGCCGGTAATCCGCCACGTCCAGCCACCGCGCAACAGCCTCCGCGCGCGGCGGCGCGTAGAGGATGTGCTGGTAGCCCACCACCGCGGACAGCAGCACCGCCCCGCCGCCCGCGCTGTACTTCCCCTTCACCCGCCAGGAGAGGATGCCGTTGTTGCCGGCGAAGCCGTCCCGGTTGTTCGCGGTCCAGCCCGTCTCCGCCTGCTCGAAGCGGTGGCCTACCCCCACGCTGAGCTTCAGCTGCCCCGGCCCCCCGCGGTCGAACAGGCCGTAGGCCACCCCGGCCATCTCGCTCACGTAGAAGGCGAGCCGCTTGCGCGTGTCCCGGCCCGAGGTGAGCAGGCCAAAGAGCGACCAGCGGCCATCCAGCAGCAGGTCGTCCATCACCACGCCGTCCAAAAAGTGCTGCAGCTGCCCCTTCGAGTCCAGCAGCACCTGCCCCTTCAGCATGCCCTCCACTTGGTGCGCCAGGAACTGCGCCTTGAAGGCCACCGTGCCGCCGAGGTTGCCCGTGTTGACGTTGCCGCGCTGGTAGGTGCCCGTCAGCGACACCGCCACCGCCGGGTCCGGCAGCTTGCGGGGCAGCACCAGCAGCAGCCCCTTGGCGCCCGGGGCGCAGGCCCGCGCCACCGCGGCGGCCACCTCCGGGTCGTCCACGCGCACCTTCTGGGCCGCCAGCGCCGCGCGCGCGGACTCGACGCAGGCAGCGGCATCCCCCCCGGCGTCGGCCGGCGCCGGGAGCTCCGTCACCGCGTACCCACCTGCGACGGCGGCATGCGACAACAGCCCCCACGCGAGGGTCAACACCAGCAGCGCTGCGCGGGCACTTTCCACGGCGCGTCCCTATGTCACTCGGCTATGGAGGGTCCAGTGTTCCCCCAGCGCCTCCTCGCGCGGCTCGCACCGGGCGCGCGCATCCCCACCACCGGCCTGCGCGGCGCCTCCCGCGCCTGGCTGCTCGCCCAACTTGCCGAGGCGTCCGGCCGCAAGGTGGCCTGCATCACCGCGGACGACGACGCGGCCGAGGCGCTCGCCACGGACCTCCGGCTCTTCTTCGGCGGCCGCGGCGCGCCGGACGCCCCCACGGTGCTGTACCTGCCCGAGGACGAGGTGCTGCCGTGGGACGCGCTCACCCCGCGCCCCGCCACTGTCGCGGAGCGGATGGGGACGCTGTTCCACCTGCGGACCGGCGGCGGCCAGGCGGTGGTGATGTCGGCCCGCACCGCGGCGCGGAGGGTCATTCCTCCGCCTGTGGTGGCGGCGCTGTCGGACGAGGTGAAGGTGGGCGAGGAGCGGGACCGGGATGGGCTCGCCCGGAGGCTCACGGAGCTGGGCTACCTGTCCTCGCCGCTGGTGGAGGACGTGGGCACCTTCTCCGTCCGCGGGGACCTGGTGGACCTGTACTCCCCGCTCTACGACAAGCCGGTGCGGCTGGAGTTCTTTGGCGACACGGTGGAGAGCCTCCGCGCGTTCGACCCGGAGAGCCAGCGCACCGTGACGTCGCTCAAGTGCGTGAAGCTGGCCCCTGCGCGCGAGCTGCTGCTGAACGACACCACGCGCCGCGCCGCCGAGGCCACGCTGCGCGCGCTGGGCGAGGCGCACGACATCCCCACCCCGAAGCTGCGCGAGCGCATCGAGCGGCTGCGGGACGGCCTCTCCACTGAGGGGCTCCCGCCGCTGCTGCCCGGGCTGTTCGACGGCGGCCTGGGCGCGGTCACGGACTACCTGGCGCATTGGGCGAAGGCGCCGCCGCTGCTGTACCTGGACGACCCGGCCGGGCAGGAGCGCGCGCTCGAGTCCCTCGCCACCGAGGTGGAGCGGGCCCACGGCGACTACACCGCGCAGGGGGAGCTCTCCCTCCCCGCCGCGGCGCACTTCCTCTCGCACGAGGCTCTCACCCGGGCGCTCGCGGCCTTCCCCGCTTTCGAGGGCGGCGGCCTCTCCTTCACGGACGGCTCCGAGGCGCCGGAGGCCTCGGGGTACGGCTCCACGCGCGCCCTGCGCGAGGCCATCCTCGGCCACCACGGAGAGGAGGGGGCGCTCAGCCCGCTCGTGGAGAAGCTGCAGGCCTGGCGCGAGGCCAGGGTGGGCGTGGCCGTGGCCTGCGGCTCCGCGGGCCAGGCGGACCGGCTCAAGCGCCTGCTGCTGGAGCGGGACCTCACGGTGAAGGTCCACAAGGGGCCGCCGGGGAAGGTGTCCGGGCTGCACGACGGCAAGGTGGCCGCCCACCTCTACCCGGTGGAGGCGTCCGAGGGCTTCGAGGACGCGGCGGCGGGCTTTGCGCTGCTGTCGGACGTGGACATCTTCGGGGCGCGCGCGCGGCGCAAGGCCCGGGTGCGCAAGTCCGACAACCCGTTTCTCGCCGGCTTCAAGGACCTGGAGCCGGGGAACCTGGTGGTGCACAAGGACTTCGGCATCGCCCGGTACGCCGGGCTGAAGAAGATGGACGTGGGCGGCGTGCCGTCCGACTTCCTCGTGCTCGAGTACGCCGGGCGCGACAAGGTGTACCTCCCCGTCAGCCGCATGCGGCTGCTTCAGAAGTTCAGCGGCGGGGACCCCTCGAAGGTCTCGCTGGACAAGCTGGGGAGCGAGAGCTGGGAGAAGACGAAGGCGCGGGTGAAGGAGCAGTTGCTGCAGGTGGCAGCGGAGCTCATCCGGCTCTACGCCGCGCGCCGCGCCCACCCCGGCCACGCCTTCACCGTGCCCAACCGCTACTTCCGCCAGTTCGAGGCGGACTTCGAATTCGAGGAGACGGAGGACCAGGCCAAGGCCATCGAGCAGGTGCTCGCGGACATGCACTCTCCCGTGCCCATGGACCGGCTGGTGTGCGGGGACGTGGGCTACGGCAAGACGGAGGTGGCGCTGCGGGCGGCGTTCCTCGCCACGCTGGACCACAAGCAGGTGGCGGTGCTGGTGCCCACCACGGTGCTCGCCCACCAGCACTTCCTGTCCTTCAAGAGGCGCTTCAAGGACTACCCCGTCAACCTGGACTGGGTCTCCGGCATGCGGACGGTGGAGGAGAACCGCGAGGTGCTCCGCAAGGCGGCCGAGGGGCGCGTGGACGTGGTCCTCGGCACGCACAAGCTCCTGGGCAAGGACGTCTCGTTCAAGGACCTGGGGCTGGTGGTGGTGGACGAGGAGCAGCGCTTCGGCGTGAGGCAGAAGGAGGCGCTCAAGCGGCTCAAGACGCAGGTGGACGTTCTGACGCTGACAGCCACCCCCATCCCGCGCACGCTCAACATGGCGCTGGGCGGCGTGAGGGATCTCTCCCTCATCACCACGCCGCCCGCGGACCGGCGCGCCATCCGCACCTTCGTGCAGAAGTTCGACACGGCGAAAATCGCCGAGGCGCTGCGGCAGGAGGCGGCGCGGGGCGGCCAGTCCTACTTCGTCCACAACCGGGTGCAGTCCATCGCCTCCATGCACAAGCTGCTGAGGGAGCTCTGCCCCGAGCTCTCCATCGGCGTGGCCCACGGGCAGATGGCGGAGGGGAAGCTGGAGCAGGTGATGGCCGAGTTCGTGGAGCGCAAACACCACGTGCTCTTGTGTACCGCCATCATCGAGGCGGGCATCGACATCCCGTCCGCCAACACCATGGTGGTCAACCGCGCGGACCAGTTCGGCCTGTCGCAGCTGTACCAGCTGCGCGGGCGGGTGGGCCGCAGCCGCGAGCGCGCCTACGCGTGGCTGCTCGTCCCGCCGGGGCGCGCGGTCACGAAGGACGCGCAGCGGCGGCTGGAGGTGCTGCAGGCCTTCACCGAGCTGGGGGCCGGCTTCCAGGTGGCCAGCCAGGACCTGGACATCCGCGGCGCGGGCAGCCTGCTGGGCTCGGAGCAGTCCGGCGCCATCGAGGCCATTGGCTTCGAGCTCTACACGCAGCTGCTGGAGGAGGCCGTGGCGGAGCTGCGCGGGGAGCCGCTGCGCGAGGAGATAGAGCCGGACGTGCAGCTGCCCGTCCCCGCCCTCATCCCGGACGACTACGTGCCGGACGTCCACCAGCGGCTCTTGCTCTACAAGCGCTTCGCGGATGCCGCCTCCCCCGAGGCGCTCGAGGAACTGCGCGGGGAGCTGGTGGACCGCTTCGGCGAGGTTCCCGAGGAGGTGGAGCACCTGCAAGAGGTGATGGGGCTCAAGGGCGAGCTGCGGGACCTGCGCCTGCGCGGGCTGGACGGGGGCCCGGGCAAGCTGGTGGTGACGCTGGGCACCGCCCCGCGGCTGGACGGCACGAAGCTGGCCCGCTTCGCGGCGCGCAGCGGCGGGACGTGGCGGCTCTCCCCGGACATGAAGCTCTCGGTGAAGGTGCCACCGCTGCTCAAGGGCGCCGCCCTGCTGGGGGAGGCCCGCAAGGTGCTGGCGGACCTGGGGCGTTGTGCGGTTGAATAAGACACCCATGGAACGAGATGACGCCGGACGCGCGGAGGTGAAGCGAGCGGTCACCGCGCCGGGCGGGGCCGTGGACCCACAGGTGCTGGAGGCGCTCCACGCAGGGGACGCCGTGGCCAGCGCGGTGCTCGCCGAGTGGGCGGCGCTGGTCCGGAC
>VGRA01000084.1 GCA_016875515.1 Deltaproteobacteria bacterium
CCCCACCCAGCCGGAAGGGACCAACGCGCTGCTCACGGTGGCGGGCGTGACCGGATCCATCCTCTCCGCCCCCGGGGTGAACGGCCTTGCAGAGTGGTTCTCCTCCGCCACGGCGCGTCCCCAGGGCGCGCTGGTCATCCCCTCCGGCGGCAGGCGCTACGTGCTGCGGGACGTGGTGCTGGGGGCGGACCTGGGCGAGCTCGCCTCGGTCATCCACGCCGCGCGCTCCGCCATCACCCGGGCAGCGGTGGGGCGCGTCTCCGGCACGGTGCGCAGCGGCGGCACCCCGGTGGCCGGGGCGCGGGTGAGCTTGAAGGAGGCGGACGGCCACGCGGCGGTCTTCATCACCGACGCGCAGGGGCGCTACGCGGGCACCCTGCCCGCCCGCAGCTATGACGTGGCGGCGTGGGCCCCCGGGCGCGCCCCCGGCCCCTCGGTGCCGCTGCAGCTGGCAAGGGGGGCCGAGGAGACGGTGGACCTGGAGCTGCCGGCCACCCGGACGCTCACCGTCAACGTGAAGGAGGCGGGCGGCGGCCCCCTCCCCGCGCGCGTCACGGTGCTGTGCAACGGCGGGGCCTGCCCCACCTCGCGCAGCGTGCTGAACCGCTACACCAGCGTGCTCGGGGACCCGCTGCTGGACTCGGTGCAGGCCATTGGCTGGGTGCCGCCCACGGGCACGCTGAGCCTGCAGCTGCCCGCGGGCCGCTACGACGTCATCGTCTCCCGGGGACCGGAGTACTCCGTCTTCCCCCAGGACTTCCGCACCAGCGGCGGGGCGGCGGTGGACCTGCTGAACGCGAACGCCACGCTGCCTGCATTCCTGTACCGCGTGGTGGACTCGTCTGGCTGGATGAGCGCGGACTTCCACGTCCACGCGGTCAACAGCCCGGACTCGCCGGTGGTGAACCGGGACCGGGTGCTCACCTTCCTCGGGGACGGCGTGGACGTGCTGGTGAGCACCGACCACGACGTCGTCACCGACTACGCGCCGGACGTGGCCGCGCTGGGCGCGGAGGAACTCATCGCCACCGTGGTGGGCGAGGAGGTCTCCACCATGGACTTCGGCCACTACAACCTCTTCCCGCTCACCCGGGACCCCGCCTCCCTGAGCGGCGGCGCGCTGGACTGGGCCGGGGGCCGCGGCCCCACGCTCAACCCGCGGCAGGTGTTCGAGTCCGGCCGCGCCCTGGGGGCGAAGACGGTGCACCTCAACCACCCGCGCGGCACGCTCGGGGCGTTCACCCACATGAAGGTGGACACCGACACCCTGGCCACCCACGCCGATCCGCGCGACTTCAACATGGCGGAGCCGCCGGGCTGGTCCGCGGAGGACTCGCTGCTGTTCGATGGGACGTTCAACGCCATCGAGGTGCTGAACTCCGGCGAGGACGGGCTGGAGCCCCGCGTGGCGCGGGGGCGCTTCAATGACTGGTTCACCCTGTTGTCGCGCGGGCTGCGGGTGACGGCCACCGGCGTCTCGGACACGCACGGGAGGAACGTGGCGAGCGGGTGGCGCACCTTCGTGAAGACGGCCACCGAGCAGCACGCGCAGCTGGACCCTGCGGCGCTGTCGGCCTCCCTGAACGCGCAGCAGGCCTTCGTGACCAACGGGCCGTTCCTGCGCGTCAGCGCGCAGCGCGTCTCCGCCACGGGCAGCCAGCCCACCTCCACGCCGGCGGCGGAAGGCGGCACCGTGCCCGCGAGGACCGATCCCGTGGAGGTCACCGTGGAGCTGCAGTACCCCGAGTACATGGACGTCTCGCGCGTGGAGTTGTTCCAGCACCGCCCCGAGGACGATGACCGCTGCCCCCGGGATCCCACCTCCCCGCGCGCCTTCACCTCCCGCGTGGCCTGCAACGGCGTGGAGAACCTGCAGTGGCCCGAGTCCGGCGTCGCCGCAGCGGTGGACGTGACGCCCCTGCCAGCCGAACTGGAGACGGTGGCCACGGTGCTCGGCGAGCCTTACAAGCGCTGGCACGTGGTGCGGAAGCTGCGCCTCCCCGCGCCGGCCACGGACAACTGGATCGTGGCCATGGTGTCCGGCACGGGCTCGCTCTTCCCGCTGCTCTACCGCCCCGCCTCCGAGGGCAGCTCGCCGTTCGTGGTGACGCCCTTTGCCATGAGCAACCCCGTCTTCGTGGACGCGGACGGCGGCGGGTACGACCACCCGCCCTTCTCCACGGCCACCCGTGCGCGGCCGCGCACGCTGCCGCTCGGGCGCGCTGCAACCCCGTCCAACGCCCCCGTTTCCCCCTCGCAGCTCATCCGCGCCTGGGGCACGCTCGAACACCAGCACTGACCGATGGAGTCCACCCGCCGTGGCCGACCGCATCTCCAACTACCGTGACTTCTGGCCCTTCTACGTGGGCGAGCACCTCCACCCCGCGACGCGCTGGATGCACTTCGTGGGCACCAACGGGGTGGTGGCGCTGCTCGTCCTGGCCGTCGTCTCGCGGGATCCCCGCCTGCTGGTGGCGCTTCCGGTCTGCGGCTACGGCTTCGCGTGGGTGAGCCACTTCTTCATCGAGAAGAACCGGCCCGCCACCTTCACCTATGCGAGGTGGAGCCTGGCAGCCGACTTCCACATGTGCGCCCTCATGTGGGCGGGGAAGATGCAGGCGGAGGTGGAGAAGGTGCGCGCCGCCCGGGCAACCACACGCTGAAGGTCCGCCCTGCCAGCCGGAGGGCAAGGCAGCGGCCTTCTGCGCTCCTCGCGAGCGCCCATGCCCACGCGCCGGTGCGCGGCTGGAGGCCCTCCTCCGGGCCGCGGCGGAACCGCAACCGCGCGCCGAGCAACTCCCGGGTGGCTGCCGGGCCCAGCAGCCCCTCGCCCTCCAGCACCTCGGCCACACGCCAGCCGTCCAGCAACGGCCCGTGGTGGGGCGGCAACGGCGTGCCGGCGCAGGTGGCCGCGAACCGCACCGCCCAGGCGTCCCCCAGCTGGCGCGCGAGCAGCGGCCAGGCGCGTGCTGCCGCGTGAAGCCGCTTGTGGGCGAGCGTCTCCGCCATGGCGGCGACGCGCCCGGCGTTGAACCCCCCGGGCACCGGGCCTTGCCCGAGCAGTGCACGCGCCAATGCCGCCTGCTGCGCTGCCAGCTCACGCCGCGCGGGATTGCTCACCGGTGCCTCCCTCCCACGGCAGCCCGGCGGTCCGGGCCAGCTGCGCCAGCTCCGCGTCCAGCTCAGCGGCGGGAGGGAACCGGTCGTCCCGCTCCAACATCAGCCCGGGAATCTCCCGGCGCGCGCGGAGCGCCTCCAACACCGGGAGCAGCGGGGCTGGCAGCGGGTGGGCGTGGGTGTCGTGGTACAGCCCGCCGCGCCGCGTCCCGCCTGCCGCATGGACGTAGGCGAGCCGGTGAAGAGGCGCCGCGTCCAGCCACCGCCCCACGTCCACGCCGCAGTTGACGGACTGCGCATACAGGTTGGCCGCGTCCAGCAGCAGCTGCGCCCCGGTCTGCTCCAGCAGCAGCGAGAGGAAGACCGGCTCCTCCCACTCGGCCCCCGGCCACTCCAGCGGCGAGGCGATGTTCTCCAGCGCCAGCGGCACCGGGAGCGCCGCCTGCGCGCGCCGCACGTTCTCCACCAGCACCTCGAGCGATGCCGCCGTGCGCGGCACGGGCAGCAGGTGGCCCGAGTCCAGGCCGCCGGCGCGCACGAAGCAGACGTGCTCCGAGACGAGCGGTGCCCTCACCCGCTCTGCCACGCGGCACAGGTGCTCGAGCGCGCGGGGGTCCAGCCCCTCCGCGCTCCCCAGCGAGAGCGACACCCCGTGCACCACCACCTGGCAGCCGCGCTCCCGGAGCACCTCCAGCGCAGGCGGCAGCGGGCCGTGGGCGGGGAGATCCTCGGCCAGCACCTCCACGAAGGTCACCGCCGGGCGTTGCTGGATGTATGCCGCGAGCGACGCGCGCCAGCCGCAGCCGATCCCCAGCCTCATCCCGCGGCCCGCTCCTCCGCCGAGTCCGCGCGCTCGGCGGCCCGCGCCAGCGCGTCCATCAGCAGGTGGGCCTCCGCGAGCGCCTCCTCCGCCGAGGGTTGTGCCACGGCCGCCAGCGCCTCCGGCTTCAGCCCGAGCAGCGGCGCCACCGCGCCCAGCACCGCCTGCGGCGTGTCCTCCTCGGGGAGGGCGTGGCCCAGCAGGCGCAAGAGTGCGGCGAACTCCACGCACGCCCCGGGCACCGCGTCCCACAGGACGGCGGCGAGCCGCTGCGGGTCCCCGCGCACGCCCACGTAGCTGCGGCGCAGCCGGTGGCACAGGTTGCGCAGCTCCTGCTCCACCCGGAGCCGCAGGTGGGCGTGCGGCACCACCAGGCGGGAGAACGGGTCCTCCCCGTGGAGCAGCACGTGGTGCGCGGCGATGTCCTGGAACTTGGTGGGGAAGACGTCCGCCGCCCGCGGCACCTCGTCCGCCGTGATGAGGAACGGCTCCAGCGCCACGCCCCGCCTGCCGCGTTGCAGCGCAGGCGCCAGCCGGTCCAGCGTCTCCGGCGACGCCTCGCGGAGCACGACCACCACGTTCACGTCGCTTCCGCCCGGGCGGTACCGGCCCCGCGCCGCGCTGCCGTACAGCAAGAGCCCCTGCAGCGCCGGCCCCCCCGCGCGCACGAGCTCCTCGCAGCACGCGGCGAGCGCGGTGGCCACCGCGGCCGGCAACCCCAGCTTCGACACCTGCGCCTTCACGTCTCCGTCCATGCCCACCTCCGCGCCCCTGCGCTCAACTGCCACAGCCGCCGCAGCCGCCCCCGCACCCGCCCCCGCAGCCGCTGCTGCAGCTGCTGCCGCCGCAGCTGCTGCCGGAGGCGGCCGACGGCGGGTGCATCAGGGTCGAGAAGCCCTCCAGCCCGGGCAGGGGGAACGGGGCCAGCCCGAACAGCCCCACGCCGAGCGCGACGTCCAGCGGCGTGAGGTGCGCCGCGCTCCCGTCGTTGCCGGCCACTTCCAGCCCCAGGTTGTCGTGCTTGAGCTGCTGGACACCCGCCGCCGCGCTCCTGCGCAGGGAGGGCCACGTGAGCAGCAGCATCCCCAGCGCGAGCGCGGCCACGGCAAGCCCCGTCACGAGCAGGCCCACGGGGCGATCCCGGTCCAGCCCGATGCCCACCTTCGCCAGGCCGAGCCCCCCAACCGCCCACATGGGCAGCGTGGCCACCGCCCACATCCCCAGCTGCTGCGGGAAGGGGACGGCCTGCCCGTCACGGAGGAACTGCGCATCCAGCTCCCGGGACACGTCCCCTGCGGCGTTCATCACAGCGCGGCGGCTGAAGGCCGAGGACTGCAGGGACTTCCAGAAGTGCGCCTCCATGGGATGGAGCCCCTGCGCGCGGCTGCCGGTGGGAGAGAGCGTGTCCGCCTCCATGCGGAGGAGCCCCCGGTGGACGAGCGAGGCGACCAGCGCCTCGGCAAGCCCCGCTTCGCCGCGCGCCACGTAGGCGGCGGAGAAGGCGTCCGGCGGCTCCCACGCAGGACCGTCCAACCGCCAGGTGGAGCGCGCGATGAACGCCACCAGGAACGTGACGCCCAGGCCCATCCACCACACGAAAAGGAAGTCCGGGCCCGGCAGATCCAGCAGCGACTCGACCATGTCCGCAGCCTGTCAGAAACCGGCTAGGGTGCCCACCGCCATGACGACCCGGACGAGACTCATCGAAGGTACGTGGAGCTGTACCTCGTGTGGCGGCAAGGACATCCCGGGCCGGTACAAGGCCTGCCCCACCTGCAACAACCCCCGCGAGGAGGGCAAGGAGTCCACGTTCGACTTCGGCGCCACCGACGCCGCCACCGGCAAGTCGCTCCGCGAGGGGGTGACGGACGAGAAGGCGGCGGCGCTCGGCGCGCTCGGCGCGGACTGGTACTGCCCCTACTGCGCGGCCGGGAACCGCGAGGACGCGGAGAAGTGCAAGAACTGCCAGGCCCCCAAGCCGGAGAACCCGCCCCGCGCGCCGCCCCCGCCGAAGGCCCCTCCTGCCCCGCCGCCGAAGTCCGGCAAGGGCAAGCTCGTGGTCGGGCTGGTGCTGCTGGGGCTCTTCGGCGTGTGCGGCCTGATGTTCCGGACCTCCGCCTCGGGCGGGAAGGTGGTGGCCCAGGCGTGGGAGCAGAAGGTGGAGCGGCAGCGCTTCGAGCAGGTGGAGGAGCTGGGCTGGCGGGACGAGCTCTCCGAGCGGCCCACCGTCATGCCCACGAACGGCGCGGGCGAGCAGGCGGGCATCAGCAACATCCGCGAGTGCTCCGAGCAGCGCCGCGGGGACAAGCGGATCCCGGACGGCACCGAGCGCGTCTGCGAGACCAAGACGAAGCGCGCCCAGTGCGGCACCGAGGAGCGCTGCACGCGCAAGGACAAGGGCAACGGCTTTGCCGAGGAGACCTGCACGGACGTGCCGAAGTACTGCGACGAGCCCTACGAGTCCTGCGTGCTGCGGACGCGCTACCGCACGGTCCCGGACCTGCAGCTGCGCTGCCGCTACGCCACGTGGAAGTGGGTGACGCAGGACGAGCAGGTGCTCTCCGGGAAGGACGGCGCGCCGCGGTGGCCGCAGCTGCAGGCAGGCGCCAACGAGCGGCTGCAGCGGACGGGCACCTACGCCGTGGAGGTGGCCTGGGGGAAGGACGGCTCGGAGCGCCACGTGCTGAAACCGTCGTCCGAGGCCGAGTTCACCCGCTTCCAGCCGGGCCAGGCAGTCACCGTCACCTCCAACGGGCTGGGCGCGGTGACGGACGTGAAGCCCGCGCCATGAAGTGGATCCGCACCCGCCATGGCGCCCGGCTGGTGCACGGGCGCAGCATCGTCTCCTCCCTGCCCGCCCAGGCAGGCCCCACCCACAGCGTCTTCGATCTCCTCGCCGCCGCCACGGTGCTGCTCACGGACGCCCGGCGCGTGGCGCTGCTTGGCTTTGCCGCCGGCGGGAGCCTTGCGCCGCTGCGCGCGCTCGGCTGCAGCGCGGCGGTTCGGGCCGCGGACCTGGAAATCTCCGGCGTGGAGGTGTTTCGCGACCTCGCCTCGGCGTGGGGCGGTGATGTGAAGGTGGCGAAGGCGGAGGCGAGCGCCTGGCTGCGGCGCCAGCGTACGCCGTTCGACGTCGTCATCGACGATCTCTCCGTCGTCGTGCCCGGGGACGTGCGGAAGCCGGAGGTCAGCTTCACCACCATTCCCTCGCTCGCCGCGCGCAAGCTGCGCCCCGGCGGGGTGGCGCTGCTCAACCTGCTGCCCGAGCCGGGCATGGACGTGCCGGCCCTGCGCGCGCAGGTGGCGGCCCCCTTCCCGGACGCCCGCGCGGTCTGGTTCGAGGACTGGGAGAACGAGTTCGTGCTCGGGGGCGAGCGGCTCCCTGCCCCGGCAGCCCTCCAGCGCGCGCTCGACACCGCCCTGCGCCGCCTCGGCTCGCCATTGGCGGGCGGCTTCCGGGTATCTGCCGTTAAACAGCCGCCATGAAGGCTCGCTGGAGCCGGTGGCTGGCTGCGCTGGCGCTGCTGGGAGGAGGACGGGCCGTGGCCGTGTTCGGGACGACATCCGGGCTCCTGGGGTTTGGCAGGCGCGCCTCCGGCGAGCGGCTCGCGCGGATGGAGGCCTCCCCTCACTGGGTGGACGGCCACTTCGAGAACACGGACCCGGTGAAGAGCCCCATGAAGCCGGGGCAGGGCTGGAGCACGCTCAAGGCCTACGCCACGAGCAAGGAGCAGCGCGAGCCGCCCGCCCCGCTGCCCGTGGTGGACCCGCGCGCCGCGTGGATGCAGCCGCCCCCTTCGGGGCTGCGCGCCACCTGGCTCGGCCACTCGAGCGTGCTGGTGGAGCTGGACGGCTACCGCGTCCTGACGGATCCCGTCTGGGGCGAGCGGGCCTCTCCCTCGCCCATCATCGGGCCGAAGCGGTTCCAGCCCGCGCCCGTCCCCCTGGGGGCGCTGCCCGCGCTGGACGCGGTGGTGATCTCGCACGATCACTACGATCACCTGGATCTCCCCACCATCCGCGCGCTCGTGCCGGGCAACGCGCCCTTCTTCGTCCCGCTGGGCGTGGGGGCGCACCTGGAGGCCTGGGGCGTGCAGCGCGAGCGCATCCACGAGCTGGACTGGTGGGAGACCCGCGAGCTGCCCGGCACGCCGCTGCGCTTCAGCGCCACCCCGGCGCGCCACTTCTCCGGGCGCATCCCCGGGGACCGCAACCCCACGCTCTGGGCCAGCTGGGTGATCGCCTCCGGGCACCACCGCGTCTACTTCAGCGGTGACACCGGCCTGACGCCTGAGTTCCTCGCCATCCGGGAACGCTTCGGGCCGTTCCGCCTGGTGATGCTGGAGGTGGGGGCGTGGAACGCCGCATGGGGGGACATCCACCTGGGCCCCGTCAACGCGCTCGCCGCGCTGGAGATGCTGGGGGGCGGGCCGCTGCTCCCCATACACTGGGGCACGTTCAACCTAACCCTCCACGCGCGGGACGAGCCCCTCGAGACGCTCTCACGGCTCGCCGCGCCCGGCCGCGCGCCGCTGCTG
>VGRA01000085.1 GCA_016875515.1 Deltaproteobacteria bacterium
CGTGGAAGACAACAAGCCGGGCACCGCCCCGCACACGGCCCAGGGGCGGCAGGCGCCAACGGACCGGAAGCGTTGACGGACAACGCGGGGTGAGCGGCCGGGGAGGCGGCAGCCATGCGCCTCTCCGGCCGTGCTGCCGTTCCCACGACAGACGGCGCGTTCAAGTCCGGCGCGGCGGGGCGCAGGCCTGTATAACGACCCCGTCCCTTGAATCCCGACACGCCCAGCACCTCCCCTGACGCCGCCCCGCCTCCTCCCGTCCCGCCGCTGCCGGACGGCGCGGGCGCGGGCCGGCCTGCCGTTTCAGCAGCCCCGGGGGCAGACGCCGCGGCCATTGACCGGCTGCTGTGCGCGGTGCGCGGCCGCCAGCGGCGCGTACTGCAGGCGGTTGGGGCCTCGTGGGGCCTGGCCAGCGCCGCCGTGCTGCTGCTCTCGGGCGCGCTGTTGGGGCCGGCCGCGCCGGCACTTGCCCTGGGGCTGCTCTGGGCAGCCCCCGCTGCAGCGCTCGTCCTGCTGTTCGTGCTGCCCGCGCTCTCCGCCCGGCGCACCGTGGGGGATGACCTCGCCACCGCGCGGCTGTTGGCAGACCGGCTGCCCGGCCCGGGCCACGCGGTGCTGTCCGCGGTGGAACTCCAGGCCTCGCCGGACAGCCACGCCTCCGCCGCGCTGGTGGAGGCCTTCCTCGCCTCCGCCCGGGCGCGCGCCGCAGGCGTGGACCCCGCGCAGGTGGTGGACGGCCAGCGCGCGGTGCGTACCTTCCGCGGCGCCGCCGGCGTCGCCGCCGCCTGCGTGCTGTGCGCGGTTGCCTTCCACGCGCGGGTAAAGGCGGGCCTCTCGGCCGCGCTCGCCCCGCGCGCGGAGGTGGCCGCGGCCACCCCGGTGGTGGAGCCCGTCACCGGGGACGTGGAGCTCAGCTTCGAGTACCCGCCGTGGACGGGGCTGGCCCCGCGCACCGTGCCGGGCACCAACGGCGAGGTGACCGCGCCGGCCGGCACGCGCGTGACGCTGAAAGCACGCGCGGACCGCGCCGTCCAGCGCGCGGAGCTGTCCGTCAACGGCGTCACCGCCCCGCTGTCCGTCCGGGACGGCCGCGAGCTCGCCGGCAGCTTCATGGTGCAGCAGTCCGGCAGCTACCGGTTCCGGTTCCTGGACGCGCGCGGGAAGCTGGAGACGGAGGGGCCCCCCATTGCCATCAAGGCCGAGGCGGACGCCGAGCCCCGCGTCACCATCCTCTCCCCCGGGGACGAGGTGGAGGTGGACCCGGACGGGCGGCTCGCCCTGCGCTACGAGGCCTCGGACGACTTCGGCCTCAGCGCCCTGGAGCTGGTGTTCCAGGTGTCCGGCCGCAAGGAGGCGCAGCGCCTCCCCCTGCGCCGGGACGACGGGCGCACCCTGCAGGACACCTATGGCTGGGACATGGCCCCGCTGAAGCTGCGGCCCGGGGACCGGGTCAGCTACTACCTGGAGGCCCGGGACAACGACGGCGCCGCCGGCCCCAAGCGCGGCGTCTCCCGCACCCTCTCCTTGCGCACCTACAGCGCCGCCGAGCACCGCCGCGAGGCGCTCAAGAAGGCCGAAGCCCTGTGGGAGCGGCTGGTGCTGCACCTGGCCAACCGCATGGAGGGGCCGGACCGCGCTGCCTCCGCCACCGCCGAGCAGCTGCGCGAGCAGGGGCTCGTGGACGAGGAGGGCACCGCGCTGTGCGGGGACATGCTCGCCACCGCCGCGGAGCTGGTGGAGCTGCCAGACGCACCGGCGGAGCTCTCCGCGGCGCTGTCCAACATCTCCGCCGGCCTCTCCACGAAGGTGAAGGCCACGGCCACCACCCGCCGCGCCGTGGCGGGCACCGCGCAGGGGCGCACCGCAGCGGAGCTGGACCCGGGCCGGCGCCTGCCGCGCACCGTGCAGGAGGAGATGGCCGAGGCGGAGCGGGACGTGCTGTACCTGGAGGCGCTCATCGACCGGGGCCGCATCCAGGACCTGAAGGAGCTGGCGGAACAGCTGGCCGCCGAGCGCCGGGAGCTCACCTCGCTCGTGGAGGCGTACAAGCGCACCAACGACCCACAGGCGCGAGAGGACATCCTCCGGCGCGTGGCGGAGATGAAGGCCCACATCAACGAGCTCATGCAGCGCATGGCGGAGCTGGCCCGCGGCATCCGCGACGAGCATTTCAACGCCGAGGCCATGCAGGAGCTCATGAAGGAGCAGGACCTCTCCGAGACGCTGGACGAGGTGGACCAGCTCATGCGGGACGGCAAGCTCGACGACGCACTCAAGAAGCTCCAGGAGCTGTCCATGCAGATGGAGGAGATGATTGCCGGCATGGACGAGGCGGACGAGCAAGTGGGGCAGGACGTGGACTACGCGCTGGCGGAGGCCTTCCAGCAGTTCCAGGACAACCTCCAGCAGACGGCGAAGCAGCAGGCCGAGGTGGCCGAGCAGACGCGCGAGCTGAAGGACCGCTACCGGGAGAAGGTGAAAGAGCAGGTGAAGCAGAGGGCGAAGGAGCTCAAGGCGAAGCTTCTCAAGGCGGCGGAGAAGGTGGCCGCGGACTACGGCGCCCTGGGGCCGGAAGACCTGGCCTCCCGCGCGCAGCGCCCGCTGGAGGCGGCGCAGGCGGAGCTGCAGAACCTGCGGGACGCGCTCGCGGTGGAGGACTTCGACCTGGCGCTCGAGGCGGGCACCCGCGCCGAGGACGCCGCCCGCCAGCTGGAGCAGTACGGCGAACAGCAGGTGGCCATGGACGAGGTCTTCAAGAACCCGCCCGAGGCCCGCGCCGAAACGAAGCGCACCGCCGAGCGGCTCCACGAGGACGCCCGCGCCATCCGGGACATCAACAGCCAGCTCGAGCAGCTGTTTCCCAACCCGGCCCAGGCCCTGTCCGAGCCGGACAAGCAGAAGCTGAAGCAGCTGGCGGAAAAGCAGCAGGGACTGAAGCGGCAGGCAGACCAGCTTCGCCAGCAGATGGAGGAGCTGGGGGAAAAGGCCCCCATCTTCGACCCCGAGGCCCTGCAGCAGGCCCAGGGCATTGGCCAGAAGATGGAGCAGGCGGCGAAGAAGCTGGAGCAGCGGGACGCACCGCGCGGCCATGGCGAGCAGCGCGCGGCGCTGGACCAACTGCAGCGGCTGCAGCAGTCCCTGCAGCAACAGGGGCAGGGGCAGAAAAAGGGCGGGCTGCCCATGCCGCTGCGCGCGGGCGGGCAGCGCCGCGGGGGCAACGGCCGCAACCGGGAAAAGGTGGAGATACCGGACGCCGAGCAGTTCCAGGCCCCGCGCGAGTACCGGAAGGACCTGCTGGACGCCATGAAGCAGGGGGCCCCGGACCGCTACAAGGAGCAGGTGAAGCGCTACTACGAGGAGCTGGTGAAGTGAACGCCTCGCGTGGAACGTCCTTGCATACCGCCTTGGCGCTGGCTCTGCTGTGCGCCGCCGCCCCCGCGGCCGCCTCCGGCGAACTGAAGGCCGAGGCGCGGGCGCGGATGATGAACATCGACCAGCACCTAGAGTCCTGGGACGTGGCCGCGGCCCGGGCGGAACTGGACGCGCTGTCCGCCCTGGCCCCTGAAGGCACCGAGCCCATCCACTACTACGCGGGCCGGGTGCTGCTGGAGGAGGGGCGCTACGCGGAGGCGGTGGCGGCACTGGAGAAGGCGGGCGTGGCAGACAGGCCCGGCAGCTGGCTGCGCACTGCGAAGGACACGCTCTCGGTGACGAAGGACCACGTCCGGGCGGAGAGCGAGCACTTCGTCGTCTCCCACCCGCCGGGCAAGGACGCGGCGCTGGTGCCGTGGGCGCTGGAGGCCCTGGAGCGGGCGCGGGCGGCGCTGGAGCAGGACCTGGGCTACGCCCCGCCGGGCAAGGTGCGCATCGAGTTCGTGAGCACCGCCCGGGAGCTGTCCAAGGTCTCCACGCTCTCCTGGGAGTCCATCAAGACCACCGGCACCATTGCCATCTGCAAGTTCAACAAGCTGATGGTCACCAGCCCCAAGGCCACGCTGAACGGCTACGACTGGCTGGACACCGTCAGCCACGAGTACGTGCACCTGGTGGTGAGCAAGGCCAGTCAGAACACCGTCCCCATCTGGCTGCACGAGGGGCTGGCCAAGTACCTGGAGTCCCGCTGGCGCGGCGCCCCCGGGCTGGCCATGACGCCCCCCACCCTGGCGCTGCTGGGCCGGCGCGTGAAGCAGGACAAGCTCATCCCGTTCGAGAAGATGCACCCGTCCATTGCGCTGCTGCCGTCTGCCGAGGACGCGGCCACCGCGTTCGCGGAGGTGTACTTCGCCATTGACCTCATCTACCGAGAGCACGGCCAGAAGGGGCTGCGCGCGCTGCTGGCGGGGATGAAGGCGGGCATGGGGGACAAGAAGGCGGTGGAGCAGGCCACCGGGAAGGCCTTCCCCGCGTTCGAGAAGTCGTGGCTCGCCCACGTCCGCAAGCAGCCGTTCCCAAAGGAGCTCATCCCGCTGGAGGACAAGGTGTTGCTCAAGGAGGCCTCCGGGCAGAAGGCGGTGAAGGACAAGCACGGGCCGGAGGTGAACTTCGGGGACTTCGCCAACGTGGAGGAGCCGGAGGCGCGCCGCCACGCGCACCTGGGGGAGTTGCTGCAGGAGCGGGGCCGGGCCAGCGCTGCGGCAGAGGCCTGGGGCCGGGCCCACAAGCTGGTGGGGGCCAAGTACGAGCGGCTCTCCAACCGCTACGCGCGGGCGCTCGCCGCCACCGGGCGGGAGGACGAGTCCGAGCTGGTGCTCAACGCCAGCCTGCGCACCCACCCGGGCGTGGCCGCCACGCTGGTGCAGCTGGGGCGCATCCGGCTGAAGCGCCACGACTGGGGCGGCGCCCGCGAGGCCTACCTGGAGGCGCTGGCGCAAGATCCCTTCGACCCGGAAATCCACTTCGCCCTGGCCCGGAGCGCCCGGGAGCTGGGGGATGACCGGCTCGCCCGCCGCGCCTTCGACGCCGCGGTGCTGCTCACAGGGATGGAGCCCGCCAAGGTGGAGGCGTTCCTGAAGCAGCCCATCCCGTAAAGGGCGGCCCCGCGCCGCTCAGAAGTAGCCGAAGACGAGCGCGCTCGTACGCCACCGGCCGTCCACCGCCCCACCCTCCAGCCCCACCGAGAGGAACTTCCCCAGGTGGAACCGCGTGAGGCCCGTGGCGTCCCAGCGCACGCGGTCCGGCACGAGCGGCTGGTACAGCCACCGCCCGCGCAGGACCGTGCTGAAGCGCTCGCCGAACGTCCAACGCAGGTGGAGCTCCGGCCCCAGGCCGAGCGCCACCGAGGTACGGTCCGAGGCGGAGCTGCGCGGCCCGGCCAGCAGCTCGGTGTGGCCCTGCAGTCCCACCACCGGCCCGAAGCGCCCGAGGGAGAAGGAGGCGCCGCCGCCCACCAGCACCCGCCCGGCGAGGCACCCCACGCAGCCGTTGTCCTGGCGCGACAGCCCGCCCACGGCCAGGACCCAGGACGGTGGCTTGTCGAAGTCATCCCAGGCGGCGTCCCGCGACGCCCGGACAACGTCCAACCGCTCCACCCACTGCCTCCACGGCAACGCGGGGGCGACGCGCAGGCGCGCTGCCATGAACTCCAGCTCGCCCCCGTCCGGGTAGCCGCCGGGAGGGTCTCCCAGGTCATGCGCCGCCAGGCGGAAGTCCAGGATGCCCGAGACGGCGCCGAGGTGGTCCACCCCCACGCCCAGTGCCGCCCGGCGGCTCCCGTGCGAGGCGTCCGGGCGCTGCGGGGCGGGCCCGAGGTCCAGCGGCGGAGAGGGCACGCGGTGGGCCGCCCGGCGCTGAAGCAGCGTCTCCCTCCCCTTGCGGGCCTCCGTCATGGCGTCGTCCAGGAGCTCCTCGCCGTGGCGCAAGTCGTAGAGGTCGCTCGCGGCGTCCAGCACCGAGACCGCCTCCTGCGCGGTGAGCCCCTCGAGCGGCTCCGAGGGCGTGTCCGCCAGCAGGCGCGCCTTGCGCCGCAGCGGCTGGGACAGCGGCGTGTAGCGTGCGAGGAACTGCGTCCGCAGCGAGGGGCGGTACGTCACGCCCCGGATGAGCCCCTGCTGCGCGGAGAGCACCTTCAGCGTGTCCACGGGCAGGACGGGCCAGCGCACCTGCGCGGAGAGCGCGAGCGTCCCGGCGGCGGCGGCGTCCACCAACCCGAGCATGTGGTACGAGCAGTTCTCCGAGAGGTACCAGTAGTCGAAGTGGGTGAAGCCCAGCTCCCAGATGTGGGCGAGCATCACCGCCACCTGCTGCGGCGTGAGCCCGAGCTTGTACTCCCACAGGTCCCGCGACTCGATGTCCGCGTACTCGCGCACCCGGTAGTAGTAGGGGTAGGCGTGGAAGTGGCCCTGGAAGCCGCCCAGCAAGCCCTTCACGGCGTAGACGACCGCGTTGGGGGTGTCCGTGGCGGCGGAATAGTCTACCGCCTGCCGGAGCAGCTTGTCGTCGTCTGCGGCGGAGTCCGGTGGCCGGTCAAAGCGCAGGAAGGTGTGGCCGAAGGCGGAGGCCGGGGACTGCAGGTGGTACGAGGCGAAGATGACCGTGACCTCCACCGAGCGCATGCGGTCCCAGAACTCTGCGAAGCGGGGGCACGCCTGGGGCGGGAGGCGCTCGGGGGGGACGCCGAGCTGTTGAACCAGCCACTGCGCGCGCGCGGGAAACCGGCAGAGCGCGTGCATCGTGGTGGGATCCAGCTTTCCCTCCAGCGGCTCGGGTGGCACCGGCGTCGCGAAGAGGGCGCGCACCGTGGCCTCCAGTTCCGCAGCGGGGTTGTTGGCTCCGTCTGGCGCCAGGAACAGCGCGGGCCCATCCGCCTCGCTGCGTGTGCCGAACAGCCCGTCCCGCCAATGGCCCAGGTGGCGCCACGCCGGCGCCTCGGACAGCCGGGCCGCGCGCGCCTTCGCCAGCAGCGCCTCGACATCCAGGGTGGGCGGCAGCGCCGGCACGGCCTCGGGCGTGGCGGAGGTTGCCTCGGCGGACTGGGCCACGACGGGGGCTGCCACAGAGAAGGCGGCCACGGCGAGGAGGCGGAGCAGGGGGCGCATAAAAACAGAGGCGAGGGCCACGCCTGGGCGACCCCCGCCTCGTCGTCTCCAATGGACTGGAATCAGCCCAGGTTGTTGCAGGCCAGCGTCTCGTCCGCCTTCAGCGAGCCCACCACGCGGTCCGCCAGCCCCTCATTCTTGCCCACCAGCGAGTCGAAGCGGCTCTGGAGCATGGACCCCACCGCGCCCGCATCCGAGCAGCCGGCCACCGCCGCCAGGCTGCGGAGCGTCTCACCGGAGCCGCGCGCCATGTCCTTCACCAGCGCCTCGCGGTTGGTCTCGATGAACGCCTTGGCGCTCTTCGCGCCGCTGCTGGTGTCCGCGCAGTTGGAGGTGCCGGAGCTGATGCCGAACGTCTGGCTGGCAAAGGTGCCGTTCGTCGTCGCGGCGAACACCTGCACGAAGCCGGGCTTGTTGCCAATGATGACGGAGCCCAGGCCGCACCCGGCTGCGCCGTACTCGGCGGCAAGGGCAGGGGCGGAGGCAAACAGCGCGAGTCCCACGACAGCGTTGCGAAGCGTCATTGTGTGAACGTCCTTTCGGATCAACGTAGGTGAGCTGCAAACTGCGGGGTGAAAGACTATCGGCTGTCTGCATCCGTTGAAAAGAAAACGGTGGGGCGGGTGCTACGGTCCCCACGCCCGTGCGGACCCTGCTCGCCGTCACGGTTGCCTGCGCCCTCGGCGCCTCCTGCCGCCTGTACGTCCCCGCCATCGCGAACTGCAGCCTCGAGTGCGGCGAGGGGGACAGCTGCCCCACCGGCTTCTCCTGCCGCGGCACCTTCTGCCGCCCCACCACCGGCCCCGCGGAGGACTGCGCCTGCCGCGCCGGGACCACGCAGGCGTGCGGCACGGACGGGGGCGAGCGCAGCCCGGGCACGCAGGGCTGCTCGGCAGCGGTGACCTGGGGCGAGTGCGTGGGGGCGGTGGGGCCCACCGAGGAGACGTGCGACGGCAAGGACAATGACTGCGACGGGCTCGTGGACGTGGGCCCCGTCCGGCAGGTTCAGGACAACACCGGCCCCACGGAGGGCTCCTGGCGGCTGCACGGCGTGGACGGCGGCTGCGCGCTGATGACGCCGCTGCCGGTGGAGGGTGACGCCGAGCGCTCGGTGACGCGGGCGCTGCGGTTCGGCAGCGACTTCGAGCCGCTCGGCGAGTCCGAGCCCGTCCACGACGGCTCCTGGCGGCGGACCGACAGCTTCACGGAGGGGGAGGCGGTGTCCGCCGCGGCGCCCATGAACGAGGGAGCGGACCTGGAGCTGTGCCGCGTGGGGCCGGACGGCACGGTGACCCGGATGGGGCTGCTCCCGGACGCGGGCTACGCCCCCACGCCCTCGCCCAGCAGGGCTTGAAGCTCGTACTTCCCGGCAATGAGGGTGCCCGGGGGCAGCG
>VGRA01000086.1 GCA_016875515.1 Deltaproteobacteria bacterium
TGCGCTGCCCGGTGCGCTTTTCCGACCAGGTGGTGCACCTGCCGGCCCGCGCCCGCGAGGCGCTCGGCGCCCCGGCGGGGGCGAAGCTGTCCCTCATCCCCTTCGAGTGAGCCGCCGCGCCTCTTTCCTGGTGTATCGTCCGTGGGCTGGATCTGGCGGTCCGGCACCTCGCGCTCGAGGAGGAAACGACCATGCTTGTTCCAAGGCGGATTGGGCTCGTGGTGCCCAGTTCCAACACCACCATGGAGACGGAAATTCCTGCGCTGCTCCGGGCATGGGAGGCGCAGGGAGGGCCGGGACGGTTCACCTTCCACGGGGCGCGCATGCGGATGAAGAAGGTGACGCCCGAGGAACTGCTCGCCATGGACGCGCAGGCCGCCGGCTGCGCCGGGCACCTCGCGGACGCACAGTGTGATGCCCTCGCCTATGCCTGCCTCGTGGCGGTGATGGTGCAGGGCCCTGGGGCCCACGCCGCAGTGGGGGAGCGGCTGCGGGCGGCGACGCGCGAGGCGGGCTGCGAGGCCCCCGTCGTCACCAGCGCAGGCGCCATCGTGGAGGAGGTGAAGGCGGCCGGCTACCGCCGGGTGTCCCTCATTGCCCCCTACGTGCCAGAGCTGACGAGGGTGGTGCGGGCCTACATCGAGGGGGCCGGCGTTGAGGTGGTGGACGCCATCAGCCTGTCGGTCAGCGACAACTGCGCCGTGGGCCGGCTGCCGCCCATGGACCTGGTGGGGCTGGCGCGGGACCGGCTCCAGGTGAAGGGGGCGGACGCGGTGGTGCTGTCCAGCTGCGTGCAGATGCCCTCGCTCGAGGCGCTGGCGCCGGCCGAGCAGGCCACGGGCCTGCCGTGCCTCTCCGCGGCGGCCGCCACCACCCGGTCTCTCCTGCGCGCGCTGAAGCTGCCGCTGCGCCTGTCTGGCTACGGGAGTTTCCTGGACCGCCCGGAGGAGGGCTGACCATGGACACCGCCTCCCCCCGCATCCAGGAGCTGTCCACCCTCATCGCGCGGACCCAGAGCGGGTACGAGCTGGACGTGACGAAGCTCCTGTGCCTAGCGCACGAGCCGGACATCGACCTCGCCGTAGAGGCGCTCCTGGAGGGACTGCCCCTGGCCTGCGGCTTCGCCAACTTCTACGTCATCTTCACCCGCGCGGACGCCGACGCGGTGGCGCAGATGAACGAGTGGAAGGGCCGCCCGCGGAACCAGACCGGGTCCATCTCCACCACGTCCCTGCGCATCCCGACGCTGTTCGACTGGTCCAGGCTGCCCCCCACGCTGACGGAGAAGCGGGTGCTGGACGTGATGGAGGCCTTCCTCGAGGCGGGTCCCATCGGGTTCCGGGGCCCGGCGGCGGAGGATCTCCCGTCCCACATGACCGCGGACGACGAGGGCATCCTGACCTCCCAGGCCATCGTCCCGGGGTACCGCTGCCCGAGCAACAAGCTCATCTCGCGCGCCATCGAGAAGCTGCCGGAGAGGTACCTCTACATCACCTCGGCCAACATCTCTTCCCGCAAGACGGGGGTGGAGGAGCCCGCGCACTGGAAGCCCGCGCCGCTGCTCTTCGACTTCCGGCACATCGTGGACATGCAGCTCATCCGGCATGCCTCGGAGGACGCGGCGCACGCGGAGTACCCGGGGTACGGCGAGATGTCGACCACGGTGCTGTCGTTCCACCGGCCGGCCATGGAGGGGGGCCGGCCCGCCTTGCGGTTGGAGCGGCACGGCTCCCTGCACGCAGACCGGGTGCGCACGTTGCTGGAGCGCTTCGGGCTCGGCCTGGAGGTGGGCCGGGGTGGCCAGCAGCGGCTGCTCGAGCGGACGTATGCCTTCTCCGCACGGGGTCCTTGAACGGGCCGAGGTGGTCCGGCTGTTGCCAGCCAGCGCACGCGAGGCGTTGCTCGCAGGCGGCGGCAGGCTGTCCTACGAAGACGGGGCCGTACTGCTGCAGGCGGGCTCAGGCTCGGACCACGCATTGGTGCTGACTGCCGGCGAAGTCGTCGTGACGCGGGAAGGCGGCGGCGCGCCCCCGGTGCGGCTCTCGGCGCCTGCCCTGGTGGGAGAGGTGGCTGCCTTCACGGGGATGCCCCGCACCGCCACGGTGACGGCGGTTGGACGCGTGCAGGCCACGCGGCTCGAGCGGACGTCCTTCCTCGAGGCGGTGCGCCGCTGCCCACCAGCTGCCCAGGCGCTCTCCGAGCTGGTGGCCGCACGCCTGTGCGACCCGGACTCGCTCCGACAGGTCGGCCGCTTCGAGGTCGAGGGAATGCTGGGAAGGGGCGGCTCGGGGTGCGTGCTCCGGGCGCGCCACCCGCTGCTGCACATCCCGGTGGCGCTCAAGATGCTCTCCCATGCGCTGGTCCACTCCCCGGGGGCAGCCGAGGCCTTCGTGCGCGAGGCGAGCGTGCTGGCGCGGCTCGAACACCCGGGCATCGTCCGGGTGCTGGACGCGTTCGAGGCGCATGACACCTTCTTCATCGTGATGCCGTGGCTGGACGGGACGCCGCTGCGTGAGCGGATGGACCGACCGGCAGACTCCTCCAGCGCAGACATCCTGCGCGTGGCGCGGGAGGGGCTGGAAGCGCTGAGCGCCCTGCACGCGGCGGGGTTGGTGCACCGGGATGTCAAGCCCTCCAACCTCTTCGTGCGGGAAAGCGGCCAGTTGGTTCTGATTGACCTCGGGGTCTGCTGCGCTGCCGGGACGCGCGGGGAGGGACGGGGACTGGTTGGAAGTCCCCCGTACTGCAGCCCCGAGCAGGTGCTGGGGCGCCCCCTGGACGGGCGCAGCGACGTCTACTCGCTGGGATGCACCTTGTACGAGTGGGTGTACGGGCGGCCTCCCTTCGAGGGGGACACGGTGGAGCAGGTGCTGGAAGGCCACCTGCGTGGGACGCCGGACTTCGCCCGGGCGGTGCCGCGGGTGGACCCAGGGCCCGCCTTCCTCCAGTGGTTGCGCAGCTGCATGGCCCGGACCCGGACCGCGCGCCCGGACGCGCCCAGCGCGCTCGCGGCGCTGCGGGCGCTGCAGCGCCCGGCGTGACGGGCTCGAGCGAGGCCGGTTCCAGTTCCGCCGAACACACCCGGGATGGGCCCTCCCCGCGGGCCGCTCACTGCTTCCGGACAACCCCCCGCCGCCCGGCCAGGAGGTCCAGGAAGGGCGCGCCGCCGGCCGCGTCGTCCGCGGGGTCCGCGCTGCGGAACAGCGTCACGTAGCGCTCGGGCGTGACGGGCTCGAGCGAGCTCGGGTCCAGCTCCAGCGGCCCGCCCTCCGTCTCCACGCGCACCCACGCGTGCGGCAACGCGCGGTCCCCTTCCACCAGCAGCCCCGTCACCACCTCGGCGCGGACGTGGTCCCGGTTGGCCTCCGCCCGGAAGGCGCGCGCCAGCTCCAGGCACGCGTCCGGCCTGTCCTCGCCCGCCGCGTGCACCTTCTCCGCGAGCGCCCGGGCCGCCTTCGCGCTCCACCGCTCAGGCTTGAACGTGGACGGGGGCAGCGGCGGGTCCACCACCGGGCGCCCCTCGTACCCGTCCACCCGGAAGCCGCCCCCGGAGAGGTCCGGCGGGGAGGGCGCCGCCGCGGGGGCCGCCAGCCGCTGGAACTCCGCATCCCCCAGCTTCAGCGTCTCCAGCCTCAGCGGCTTGCCCGCGTAGGTGGCCTCCCACGCCTGTCCCATCAGCTCCCCGCGGCTGCCCTGCCCCTCCGCGCACAGCCGCCCCACCTTCCCGGTGAGCTCGTCCTTCACCTTGCGGCAGCCATCTCCCGGGCGGTGCCACAGCACCAGCGACGCGGGCCGGGGTGCCGCCGCAGCCGACAGCATCACCGACCGGGCCTTGAGCGACTCGCGCCCGCCGCGGTTGAACCACTGGGTGGAGGTGTAGGTGAAGCGCCCCTTCTGCAGCTTCAGCATCACCCGCCCCACCGGCGTGCCCAGCAGGCGGAACTCGTACGCGGCGTCCTCGGCGAGCGCCGCCACGGGCCACAGCAGCAGCAGCACGGGCAGTGCCGTGCGGAAACGGGACGGGGGAGCCACGCGCACCACGTAGGCTATGACGCAGCAGGCAGTCTTCCTATTTCCCGCCCGCCCGCCGCCTGCGCGTCCACCACCGCAAGCCAAGCCCCACCGCCGCCACCACCACCAGGAAACCGGCGGCCCGCTGGTACTGCACCATCAGCCCCTGCAGCCTCTCCAGGTTGCCCCCCACCGCCACCCCGGCCCCCATCACCAGCCCGTTCCACGCCAGGCTGGAGAGGAAGCCGAACAGCAGCGCCCGCCCCAGGGGCACCTCGGCCAGCCCCGCCCCCACGAAGGCGAAGGCGCGGATGCCGGGGAAGAAGCGGTTCACCAGCAGCAGCCAGGTCCCGGTGGCGCGCAGCCGGCCCACCGCGGACAGCAGCGCCACGTGGGAGATGAGCAGCGTGCTGCCCTCCGGCGCGGAGTGCACGCGCACGGACAGCCGCCGCCCCAGCACGTACTGCAGCCACGCCCCCACGCTTCCCCCGGCCGTCATGGCCAACAGCACCAGCCACGGGCTCTGCGCGCCGCGCACCGCGTAGATGCCGCCCAGCAGCAGCAGCGTGTCACCCGGGAACGGCGGCACCAGGTACTCCAGGCACGCCGCGGCCGCGAGCAGCCACGTCCCGTGCGGCCCCACCGCCGTCAACCACGCGTCCAGCGCCTCCAGCACGGCCCCACGTGTACCACAGGGGGGGGCCGGTCAGCGCGGCCGAACCCCGGCGGCCTGCAGGGAGCGTCCCCACGCCCACAGCCGCGGCGCGACCAGCGCCCCCAGCGCCACCACCGTCAGCGCGCCAATGAGCCACTGGGCGTAGCCGGCCAGCTGCTCCGAGCGCGCGGCATCTCCCACCGCGGTGGAGGCCAGGTACAGGACGCCCGCGTTGCGCAGCACCACCGGCGCCATGCCGAAGCCGAGCGTCTCCGCCCGCCCCATCCCCGCCAGCGCCGCGGCGCCGAAGCGGACGGAGCGGACGAACGGGATGAACTCCCCCAGCACCAGCCAGCGGCGCCCGCGCTGCTCCAGCCGCTTCTCCGCCGCCACCAGGTGCGCGTGCCGCAACCCCAGCGTCTTGCCCTCCGGCACCGCGTAGACGCGGGCCCGCAGGCGGCGCCCCACCTCGTACTGCACCAGGGCGCTGCCGGTGCTGGCCAGGGTCAGCGCCCAGAAGGCGAGCACCGCCCCACAGTCCCCGCGCCCCACCGACACGCAGGCGGCCAGGAGCACCACCCGCCCGGGGATGACCGGGAACAGGTACTCCGCCGCGCACACCAGCGACAGCACGACCACCGTCCACGGGCCGAACGAGGTGAGCCACGTCTCCACTCAGTTGCCCGCCGCGGGGAGCACTTCCCCTCCGTAGCTGGACGCGGACAGCGTCCCGCACGCCGCGCCAATGTCCTTGCCCCCGGAGTACCGCCGCGCCACCGGCGCCCCCACCACCTGCAGGTGGTCCCGGAAGCCCTTCAACTCCGCCTCGTCCGGCGGGTGGTACTTCCCCGTGGGGTCCGTCACGTCGATGAGGTCCACCTTGATGGGGATGCCCGCGAAGGTGTCCCGCAGCGCCTCGGCGTCCTCGCGGCTGGTGTTGAAGCCGCGGATAACCACGTACGCCAGCATGGCCCGCGCCCTCCGGGCATGCGCGTACTCCCGGATGGCCTCCACCAACTCTGGCAGCGGGTGCGTGTTTTCCACCGGCAGCACCTGGCCGCGCTTGGACGGAATTGCGGAGGTAATGCTGAAGGCCAGCCGGTACGGCTGCTCCTCGCGCACGTAGCGGCGCACCATGGGGACAATGCCCACCGTGGACACGGTGATGGCCTTGGCCGAGATGGCCAGCCCCGCCGGGTGGCACATCACGGAGGCCGCCTTCATCACCTGGTTGTAGTTGAGCAGCGGCTCGCCCATCCCCATGAACACCACGCCGCGCACCGGGCGGTCAGCCTCCTCGCGCACGCGCAGCACCTGGTCCAGCATCTCCCACGCCTGCAGGTTGCGCTGGAAGCCCAGCTTCCCCGTCATGCAGAAGTCACACGCCATGGCGCAGCCCACCTGGCTGCTCACGCAGACGATGTACTTCTCGTCGAAAATGGGGATGCGCACCGCCTCGAAGCGCCCGCCCTCCGGCGACTGGAAGAGGTACTTCACGAAGCCGTCCGCCGCCCGCCGCCGCTCCAGCACCTCCAGCTTCGGCAACTCCCCTTGGGTGCGCAGCAACTGGGCCACGGCGCGCGGCACCTGGGGCGCCCGCGCCACCGTCTCCACGTCCTGCGCCCCGTGCGCGAACACCTGCGCGAAGACCTTCAGCACCGCGGTGCGGGAAGGGGCGGCCGGGGCAAGCACGGAGGCCAGCTCGTCCAACGTCACGTTCTTGAGGTTCAGGGGCGCCACGGACAGGGCGCAGCTTCTACTTCCCCAGCCGCTCCTTGAGGAAGGCGTCCAGGGAGGCCGTCACCGACTCGGGCATCTTCTGGGCGAGCGCCCGCTTGCACAGGTGGGTCGTGGCCCGGTACGTCCGCAGGAACTCCACGCAGGGGGTGCAGCACCCCAGGTGGGACTCCAACGCGGCGGCGTCCTCGGCGGGAAGCTCCCCGTCCAAGTACTGCAGCAGCACGTCTATGGAGTCCTTGCACGTCTTCATCGTCGTGACGCTTCAGATGCCGTCCTGCCCGCCGGGTTGCAAGCCCTTCTCATTGTAGAAGCGATCAATCGCCTCACGAAGGGACAGGCGCGCCCGGTGCAGCCGGGACTTGATGGCGGGGACGGAGTCCCCGAGCATCCCGGCGATGTCCTCGTATGACAAACCTTCAACATCCTTCAGCAGGAACACCTCGCGGTGGGCCTCGGGCAGCGCGTCCGTGGCCCGCTGGATGGCCATGCGCAGCTCCGCGTCCAGCGCGTCGTCCTCGGCGGACCGGCCCCAGGCCTCGGCGGGCATCCCGGCCAGCGAGCCCCGGGGGGTGTACTCTGGCTCCGCGAGCGCGTCCTCTGCCGCGGCCCGCACCTTGCGGTGGCGCAGCCGCATGAGGCAGTGGTTGGCGGCAATGCGGTAGACCCAGCTGGAAAAGGCCGCCTCGCCTCGGTAGGCGGAGAGCCCCTGGTAGGCGGACAGGTAGGTTTCCTGGAGGACCTCCGCCGCGTCCGCGTCCGTCCCCATCATCCGCAGGGCCAGCCCGTACACCTGCTCCCGCGTGGCGGCGACGAGCGCCTCGAAAGCGGACAGGTCCCCCTCGCGCGCACGGGCGAGGAGGCCATCAAGGGGGCGTGCGTCAGACTCGGGGGGCAAGGCCGCTAAGGGATAACCATGGCGGGAAAAGGTCAAGCCCGCCGGCCGCTCACCCACGGGCTTCGGGCGTCCCAGAAGCGGTACGGCCGGGCCGCCCACGCACCTGAGTAGTACACACCTACCCGCGGGCCACGCGCCGTGTGCTTCCGAGAAACACCTTCACCTACCTCTACCGACACCATGGAGCCGCCGCACAGGTCCAGCCGGTCATGGGCGCGGGACAGGCCGTAGGCGCGGCACAGCCGCCCGGGGCCGTCGGTGCGCCCCGGGAGTCCCTCCTCCGGGGCCACGGCGCGTACCAGCACGGCGGCCGCCTCCCCCTCGGGACAGGTCACGGCGTTGAAGCAGTGGTGCATCCCGTACACCAGGTACACGTACGCGTGTCCCGGTGGACCGAACATCACCTCCGTGCGCGGGGTGCGCCCCCTCGAGGCGTGGCAGGCCAGATCCTGCGTGCCCACGTAGGCCTCCGTCTCCACGATGATGCCCGCCCGCCGCTGCCCCCCTGCCGTGACGACCAGGCGCTGCCCCAGCAACTCCCGCGCGACCTCCAGGGCAGGACGGTTGTAGAACATCCGGGCGATGACACGACTCTCCGGCATCCTCCTCCCCGTCTTCTCGCTGCGGCGCTCCCTGGACTTCGGCGTGGGGGACTTCGGCGCCATGCGCGGCCTCCTCGATTGGTGCGAGCGCGCCGGGCAACGCCTGGTGATGGTGCTGCCGCTGCTGCCCACCGCGCCCGGGGATACGAGCCCATACTCCACCCGCACCGCTTTCGGGCTCAACCCGCTCTTCCTGGACCTCTCTTCCCTTCCGGAGTTCCAGCACGCCGGGGGCGAGACCTCCCTCTCCGCCGAGCAGCACCGGATGCTGGCCGAGGCCCGGGCCGCCGCGGCCGTCCGCTACGACCTGGTGTTCGCGCTCAAGGGGGCCGCGCTGCGCACCGCGTACGCCCGCTTCGAGGCCGAGGGGCCGGCCGCCGGGCGCGCGCAGGCCTTCGCCGCGTGGGCCGCCGGGCAGGCCCACTGG
>VGRA01000087.1 GCA_016875515.1 Deltaproteobacteria bacterium
GTCTTCTCCCAGGTGGCGTAGGCCTCGGCGTGGCAGCCCCGGCAGGTGGCGCCTCCCGCGAAGCCGGACCCCTGCGGCCCGGGCTCCGGGCAGGACGCCCCGTGCGCCTTCGCCCAGGCCAGGTTCAGCTGCCCCACGTCCTGGTCGTACGCGGCCACCACCTCGGCCACGGCGGGGGACTCGGGGAGGGTGGGTTCCACCGGCAGCAGCCGGACGGTGGCGGCGTTCACCCCCGGGGGCAGGGCCACCGGGCGCGCCGCGGCGGCCGCGCGCCGGGCCAGCACCTCCTCCAGCTTCGCAGCCCGCAGCCGCCTCATCTCCTCCGCCAGCCCTGGTGCGTCCAGTTGCTCGCGCAGCAGCTCCACCCGGCTGTCCAGCGCGGCGAGCTCGCGGTCCCGGTCCGCCTCCCCCGCCGCCAGCTGGAAGCGCCCCGTCCCGCCGAAGTACAGGTCCACCCGGGCCAGGCTGCGGCCGCGGTCCTGCACCTGCAGCACCGGCACTTCGCCGCGCAGCAGCCGGTTCTCCTCGGAGGGGCCATCCCCGCCGTGCCCCACCACCAGCAGGTCCACCCCGGTCCCCGCGGCGGCCAGCTTCACCGCGTCCGCCCAAGGGGCGTGGACGAGCCCAACCGTGTAGGCGGCCCCGAGCCCGCCCAGCCGCGCAGCCCCCGCGGACAGGGCCTCCCGCGTGCTGCCCGCCACCACGCCCAGCTTCTGCCCGCCCACGTCCAGCAGGCGGGCCCCCCCCTCGGCCAGCCATGGCAGCCCCAGCCCGTCCGCGAAGGGGGCCCCGCGGGCGAGATCCCGCTCGCCGCGGGCCACCGCCGACAGCCCCATCCGGCGCAGTCCCTCTGCCAGCGCCAGCGCCTTCCTCTCCTCCCCGGGCACCTGCGCGTCAGACAGCCGGGTGGAGGGGAACAGCAGGTCGCCCGCGTCCAGCAGTGCCACCGGCAGCCCCTCCCTCCGCACCGCCTCTACGAGCGACGCGGCGCGGGGCAGCCCGCCGCGCATGGCCTCGCTGCATCCGCAGGGGCCGAGCTGCCCCCGCATGTCCCCGGACAGGAGCAGCGCCACGCGTGGAGCTGCCGCGGGCTGCGCGGGGGGCGGCGGCGGCCGCGCACAGGCGCCCAGGACCAAGCCCACCAGCACCAGCCCCGCGCGCCGGGCGCGCCTCAGCCCATCATCCACAGCATCCTCACGAGCGCATCCATCTTCTCCCCCAGCGCCTCCATCCCCTCCGCCTTGGAGATGGACCCGTCCGCCCCGGCCTGCTGGGCCAGCGCGTGCAGCTCCACCTCGTCCATCGAGGAGACCAGCACCACGGGCAGCTGCCGGGAGGTCTGCTTCAGCCGCCGGCAGAGCTCCACGCCGCTCGCCTCGGGCATCTGGATGTCTGTGAGCACCACGTCCGGCTGGAACGCCGCCACCGCGTCCTCGAACGCCGACAGCTCCGAGACGGTCTGCACCTCGTAGCCGCGGGACTCGAGCAGTACCTTCTCCACCAGCAGCGTTACCTCGCAGTCGTCCACGAGGAGGAGCTTCTTCTTCGCTTCGTCCACGGTTCCTCCCAGCGCAACCAACGGGCGCGGCGGCTTCTAACGGAAAGGGGCCACTCTGCCAACGTGCGCCATCCGGGTTGACCTGCGGCGCCGCGGTGCCCTACACGCCCTCCGGCCCGCGACCCCTCCATGTCTGCCCCGCTCCAGCTCGCGCTGTACTCCGCCGCCATCGCGCTGGCGACCATGGGCGGCGCGCTCGTCCCCACCGTCCTGAATAAGGAGCGGCACGGGGCGCTGCTCGCCTTCGCGGCGGGCATCATGCTGGGGGCGGCCTTCTTCCAGATGCTCCCGGAGGCCTTCCATTCCGGCGGCTACCCTGCGTTCGCGCTCGTGCCGGTGGGCTTCCTGGCGCTGCTGCTGCTCGAGCGCTTCGTGCTGGTGTACGCCAGCGAGGAGCCGCCGGACTGCGCCGAGCACGGGCACGGCGGCTCGCTGGGGCTGGCCGCCTTCATCGGGATGAGCGTCCACACGCTCTTTGATGGCGTGGCGCTCGCCTCCTCCGTGGCGGAGGGGATTGGCCTCACCGCCTTCGTGGCCATCACCGCGCACAAGGTGTCCTCCTCGCTGGGGCTGGCCTCCATCCTCCGGGCCGAGCGCAGGTCCACCGCCGCCACGCTGGGCTTCGCCGCGGCGCTGGGGGGGATGGTGCCGCTGGGGGCGGGGCTGGCGTGGCTGCTGGGCAGCTTGCTGCAGGTGGAGGCGCTCGCCGCCCGCTCCCTGGCCTTCTCCGCGGGCTCCTTCCTCTACGTGGCCGTCTCGGACCTGCTGCCGCACGTCAACCGGCACGGCCACGGCAAGCGGTGGGCGCAGGCAGGGGCCCTGCTCGCCGGGCTGGGGCTGATGTACGGGCAGGGCAAGGCGCTGCCGCACCACCACTGAAGCCCGCGGAATGAAGCCGGGCGCGGCGCTGTTGTCGCCCGCCGCCTCGGGGCCGTAAGATCTTCCGCCCTTCAGGCAGGACGCGTATGAGCACCGAGCCAAACAGATCCCAGAACGTGGACATCCGCGCACTCACCGAGCAGGTGAAGGCCGAGAGCGCATTCGTGGACCAGCTGCAGGCGGAGGTCTCCCGCGTCATCGTGGGCCAGCGGTACATGCTGGACCGCGTGCTCGTGGGGCTGCTCTCCAACGGCCACGTGCTGCTGGAGGGCGTGCCGGGCCTGGCCAAGACACTCACCGTGAAGACGCTGGCGGACAGCCTCACCGCCCAGTTCGCCCGCATCCAATTCACCCCGGACCTGCTGCCCGCGGACCTGGTGGGCACCATGGTGTACGCCCCGCAGAAGGCGGAGTTCACCGTGCGCAAGGGGCCGGTGTTCGCCAACATCCTGCTGGCAGACGAGATCAACCGCGCCCCAGCCAAGGTGCAGTCCGCGCTGCTGGAGGCCATGCAGGAGCGGCAGGTCACCATTGGCGAGCAGACCTACCCGTTGCCCCAGCCCTTCCTGGTGCTGGCCACGCAGAACCCCATTGAGCAGGAGGGCACCTACGCGCTCCCCGAGGCGCAGGTGGACCGCTTCATGCTCAAGGTGAAGGTGGGCTACCCCACGCGCGAGGAGGAGAAGGTCATCCTGGACCGCATGGCGGGCGGCAAGACCCCGGCGGTGAGCCGGGTCATTGATCTCCAGCAGCTGGCCCGCGCCCGGGACGTCGTCGGGGCGCTGTACGTGGACGAGAAGATCAAGGAGTACATCCTCAACCTGGTCTTTGCCACGCGCGAGCCTGCGCGCCACGGCCTCAAAGACCTCGAGCCGCACATCGAGTTCGGCGCCTCGCCGCGCGCCAGCCTCGCCCTGCTGCAGGCCGCCCGCGCCCACGCCTTCCTCCGCCACCGCGGCTACGTCACCCCCGAGGACGTGAAGGCCATTGGCGTGGACGTGCTGCGTCACCGCGTCACGCTCAGCTACGAGGCAGAGGCCGAGGAGCTGACCCCGGAGAAGATCGTCCAGCGCATCTTCGACCGCGTCGAGGTGCCCTGAGCGGACGGTCCATGATCCCCGGGGACCTCATCAAGCGCCTGCGCCGCCTGGAGATCCGCACCCGCAAGGTGGTGTCGGACATGCTCGCCGGGCAGTACCAGTCCGTGTTCAAGGGGCGGGGGATGGCCTTCTCCGAGGTCCGGCCCTACCAGCCCGGGGACGAGATCCGCCTCATCGACTGGAACGTCACCGCGCGGATGAACGAGCCGTTCATCAAGGTCTTCACCGAGGAGCGGGAGCTCACGGTGATGCTGCTGGTGGACGTCTCCGGCTCCAAGGACTTCGGCTCCGGGGGCAGGACCAAGGCGGAGATCGCCGCGGAGGTGGCGGCGCAGGTGGCCTTCAGCGCCATCGCCAACAACGACCGGGTGGGGCTCATCCTCTTCTCCGACCGCGTGGAGCGAACCGTGCCGCCGCGCAAGGGGCGCAAGCACGTCATGCGGCTGGTGACGGAGATCCTCTCCTGGAAGCCCGCCGGCACGCGCACCAGCCTCTCCGTGCCGCTCACGTGGCTGTCCCGCGTGGTGCCCCGCAAGGCGGTGGTGTTCCTCGTCTCGGACTTCCTCGCGCAGGGGTACGAGCGGGAGCTGAAGCTCGTGGGGCGCAAGCACGATCTCGTCCCCGTCGTCATCAGGGATCCGCTCGAGGAGGCCTTCCCGGCCATGGGGCTCGTGGACTTCGAGGACCCGGAGACCGGCGAGCGGCAGCTCGTGGACACCTCCGACCCTGCCGTCCGCGCCCGCTTCGCCCGCGCCATGGGGGCCGAGCGGGAGGAGCGGCTGCGGCTCTTCCGCAAGCTGGAGCTGGACCACGTGGAACTGCGCGCGGACGACGGGTACGCGGAGGCCCTCCACCGCTTCTTCGAGACCCGGGCGCGGAGGCTCGCGGCATGAGGCCGGCCGCAGCACTCCTCGCCGCGTGGCTGTGCGCGGCGCTGCTGTGCCTCCCCGCCTGGGCCCAGGACGCAGGCGCGCCCGCAGAGGCCGTCCCGCTCGCCGCGGTGGCGCGGGTGGAACCGGAGAAGGTCCAGCTGGGCGAGCCGTTCACCGTGACGCTCACCGTCCGTCACCCTGCGGGCGAACGCTACGAGCTGGAGTCCCCCGGAGACCTCGGCGCGTTCGAGTTCCTCGGGCAGGAGCGCGCCCGCACGGACGCGGACGACGGCGCCACCACCACGTTCCACCTCAAGCTCCAGCTGTTCGAGCTGGGGCTGCAGGAACTGCCGCCGCTCGGCTTCGCGGTCAGCACCCCGGACGGGCCGCGTCGCTACGTCCACCGGGGCATGCAGGTGGAGGCCGTCCCCCTGATCCCGGATGACGCGCAGGGGGCCGCCGCGGAGCTGCGGGACATCAAGCCACCGGAGGACGTCCCGGTGCGCAGCTGGGCGCTCCTGTACGGGCTGGCCGCAGC
Organism: Deltaproteobacteria bacterium; assembly: GCA_016875515.1. Lineage (GTDB taxonomy): Bacteria > Myxococcota > Myxococcia > Myxococcales > Myxococcaceae > VGRA01. The sequence continues at coordinate 4,948 of VGRA01000087.1, forward strand.
GGCGGCTGCCGCCGCGGCCGCGTGGGCCGCGTGGCGCTGGTGGAAAAACCGCCCGCGAATCCCCGTGGCGCCGGTGTTGCCGCCGCGGCCGCTGGAGGAGCGCACGCTCGCCGCCCTGGACGCGCTGCGCGCCGAGCGGCTGGTGGAAGCCGGCCGCACGCGCGAGTTCTACTTCAAGTTGTCTGCCATCCTGCGCGGCTACCTCGGGGAGCGGTACGGCTTCGAGGCGCTCGAGTGCACCAGCCCGGAGTTGCTCGCCCGCGCCCGGGGGCTCAACGCCCCGGGGCTCTCCTACGAGGCCCTCTGCCGCTTCGTGGAGGACTCGGACCAGGCCCGCTACGCCCGTGCCGAGCTGCCCGCGGACACCTGCCTCTCCGGCCTCCAGTACGCCACCCAGCTCGTGCGTGACACCACCCCCCATGCCCCCCGGCCTCCAGTTCCATAGCCCGGGGCTGCTCTGGGGCCTCCTGGCCGTGCCGGCGGTGCTGCTGGCGGCGGCGTACCACCGCCGCCGGCGCGCGGTGCTGCGCTTCCCCGGCGCAGCGGTGTTGTCCCAGGGAGGGCGGGGGCTGCGCGCGTGGCTCGTGCCGCTGCTGCCCGTGCTGCAGGCCGCCGCGCTCGCCGCCGCGGTGGTGGCGCTGGCCCGGCCCCAGGCCCGGGACTCGCAGGTGAAGGACCTGTCGGTGGAGGGGATCGACATCGTCGTCGCGCTGGATCTCTCCACCTCCATGGAGGCCGGGGACTTCCGCCCGCACAACCGCCTCCACGTGGCCAAGGAGGTGCTCGCCGGCTTCATCTCCAGCCGTGCCAATGACCGCATCGGCCTGGTCGTCTTCTCTGGCGCCGCCTACACCCAGGCGCCCCTGACGCTGGACTACGGCGTGCTCAAGGAGGTGCTGCGGCAGCTCAAGACGCGGGTGCTGGAGGACGGCACCGCCATCGGGGATGCACTCACCGTCTCCCTCAACCGCCTGCGCGAGTCCGAGGCGCGCAGCCGCGTGGTGGTGCTCATTACCGACGGGGACAACAACGCCGGGAAGATCTCCCCGCGGGACGCCGCCGCCATGGCGAAGACGCTCTCCATCCCCATCTACACCATCCTCGTGGGCAAGGGCGGCAAGGTGCCGTTCCCGGCGGGGCAGGATCTCTTCGGCAACACCGCCTGGCGCGAGATGGAGATCCCCATCAACCCCAAGCTGCTCGAGGAGATCTCCGCCACCACCGGCGGCGAGTACTACCGCGCCACCGACCGCAAGGAGCTGGAGGAGGGGCTGCAGAAGGTGCTCGACTCGCTCGAGCGCAGCAAGCTCATGGACGGCGGGACGCTGCAGAACGTCCGCGAGCTCTTCCAGCCGCTCCTGCTCATGGCCTTCGTCCTCTTCGCGCTGGAGCTGTGGCTCCGAGCCACGCTTTTGCGGGTGCTGCCATGAACGCGCTCGTCCAGCCGTGGCGCTTCCACCTGCTCGGCTACCCCGCGGGCTTCGCGTGGCCCCCGGGGCTGCTGCTCGCCGTGCTGGCCCTGCTGCTCGGCCTCTGGGCGGCGTGGGCGGCGCTGCGGCGCAAGGGGGAGGTGCTCCGCGTGGTGTCCGAGCGGCTTGCCCCGCGGCTTGCCCCGGGGCTCTCCACCGCCCGACCGGTCATCCGCGCGGCGCTGTCCTCCACGGGTTTGCTGCTGCTGGGCTTCGGGCTCGCCCAGCCGCAGTGCGGCAGCCATACGGAAGTCACCAAGCGCCAAGGGATTGACCTGGTGGTGGCGCTGGACGTCTCCAACTCCATGCTCGCGGACGACGTGCAGCCCAACCGGCTCGAGCGCGCCAAGCTGGAGTTGCTCACGCTGCTGGACGAGCTCAAGGGGGACCGCGTGGGCATCGTCCTCTTCGCGGGGGATGCCTTCGTCCAGTGCCCGCTCACGTCCGACTATGTCGCTGCCCGGCTGTTCCTCCGCGAGGCGCGCCCCGAGCAGATGCATCAGGGCGGCACCAACCTGGCCGCCGCGCTGGAGACCTCCCGCCGCGTGCTGGACGGCGCGGACCGCGGCGCCCAGGACAAGGTGGTGGTGCTGCTCTCGGACGGCGAGGACCTCGGCGAGGGGCTGGGGGACCTGCCCAACAGCTTGCGCGAGGCCAACGTGCGCCTCTTCGCGGTGGGGATCGGCTCGGAGCAGGGGACGCCCCTGCCGCTCCTGGACAAGTCCGGCCGCCGCGTGGGCTTCCGAAAGGCCCCGGACGGCAGCACCGTGGTGAGCCGCCTGGACCGCGCCGGGCTGACGCGCCTGGCCGAGCAGACCGGCGGCGAGTTCTTCTACGAGCCGCGCGGGGTGGCCATGAAGGCCGTGGTGGACCGCATTGACCGGCTGCAGAAGAGCGAGCTCGAGTCCCGCGTCACCGTCCGCTACGACGAGCGGTTCCAGCACTGCGCCGGCCCCGGGGCGCTGCTGCTCCTCCTCTCCGCCCTGGTCGCCCCCTCGCGCCGGAGGACCCAGGCATGAACAGGCTGTGGCGCGCGCTGGTCGCCCTCACCGTGGCCGTGGCCCTCACCGCGGCGCCGCCCGTCCATGCCCTGGGCCCCTTAGAGAAGAACCCCGCCCCCGTCCAGCGCGGGCTGGATGCCTACGCCGCGGGCAAGTACGAGGAGTCGCTCGCCGCGTTCGAGGAGGCCGGCAAGGAGCTGCCGCGCTCGGCCGCGCTCGAGTTCAACCGGGGCAACGCGCTGTACAAGCTGGGCCGGCTGGACGAGGCGAAGCAGTCCTGGGAGCGGGTGCTCACCCTCGACCCGGGGGAACTGCAGGGGAGGGATCTCTACAACCTCGGCACCGCGCTTGCGCAGGCGGGCAAGGAGAAGGAGGCCATCTCCGCCTTCCGCAAGGCCCTCCGCGCCAACCCGAAGGACCAGGACGCGCGCCACAACCTGGAGGTGCTGCTGCGGAAGAGGAAGCCACCCGAGCAGCAGCAGCCGGACGCGGGCCAGCCGGACGCGGGGCCGCCGGATGCCGGCAAGGACGGCGGCGAGCCGCCGGACGCGGGCCAGCCGGATGGCGGAACCCCGGACGCGGGGCCGGACGGGGGCTCACCGGACGGCGGGATGGATGGCGGCATGGACGGCGGCGCAGACGCGGGACGCGGGCCGGAAGACGGCGGGCAGACGCCGGACGGCGGCGCGAGTGACGCGGGCGCAGACGGCGGTGCGGACGCCGGGAGCAACGGCGACGGCGGCTCGGACGGCGGGACGGACGGTGGCACGCCGCAGCGGCAGGACGGCGGGCAGCCGGACGGCGGCCGGGACGACGGGGGGGAGCAGTCCGGCCAGCCGGAGGCCGCGGACGGCGGGCGG
>VGRA01000088.1 GCA_016875515.1 Deltaproteobacteria bacterium
GAATGAAGACGTTCGTTTGGGTTGCGGCACTGGGGTTGTTTCCGCTGGCGGCATCCGCGGCGGGAGAGAAGGGGGAGACCTCCCAGGTCATCCCCCTGCAGACGCGCGAGGTCATCGAGCGGCTCAAGATGATGCGGGCGCAGCTGCTATTGGACCAGGAGTATAACCGCCTGCTCGAGGCGCAGGTGGAGCGCGCGGAGCTGGAGTCCAAGCTGGCCGGGCTGAAGGGCAACGGCGCGGTGGCGGAGATGCGGGGCTCGCAGACCGCCTCGGACACGCCGGTGGCCGCGCCGGCGCGCCGGGTGGCCCCGCCGCCGCGGCTGGGGTCTGCCGCGGACCAGCTCGTCGTGAAGGCGCTGACGACGGCGCCGTTCAAGGAGGCCATCGTCACCTACAAGGGGCGGGTCTACACGGTGCGCCCGGGGGACAAGCTGGGTGACATTGAAATCCGAGACATCACGGACGCCGGCGTGGTGACGGCCGGCAACGGGCGGTCCGCGGTCATCGTGGGGCAGTAGGTCAGTCAAGGGACCGGAGAGGGCGCGCGCCATGGCCAACACCCAGGACCTGATGAAGGGGCTCCCGCCGGCGGCAGGCCACAACCGGCTGGGCGAGATGCTCATCGCCGCCGGGCTGCTGAACCGGCAGAAGCTGGACCAGGCGCTGAGCATGGCCAAGCGCACCGGGGACCGGCTCGGTGACGTGCTCATCAAGTCCGGCTTTGCCCGGCCGGAAGAGGTGGCCAAGGCCCTCGCGGCGCAGTTCCGCATTGAGTACCTGTCGGCCCGGCAGCTCTCCACGTCCATGGTGGACCGCGAGGCGGTCTTGGCGGTGGGCATCAAGCTGCTGGAGGAGAAGAAGCTCCTCCCGGTCATCCACAACGGGCAGCAGGTGCTGCTGCTCTCGGACCCGCTGGACACCGTGGCCACGGATCAGGTGGAGGCGGTGCTGGGCAAGCGCCCCTACGCCCTGTCCACCGGCACCGCGGTGGAGATGATTCTCCAGATCCTCGCGTTCGAGACGGTGGACGCGGACAAGATCATCGAGAGCGCGCGGGACAGCATTGAGTCCGGCGAGGTCAAGACGCTCTTCCAGTACGTGCTGGGCAAGGCGGTGCTGGAGCGGGCCTCCGACGTCCACATCGAGCCCACGGGCGTGACCACGGTGGTGCGCTACCGCATTGACGGCGAGCTGAAGACGGCGCTGTCGCTGCCGCGGTCCCGCCACGAGAACCTGACCAACGTCATCTTCGGCATGGCGGGGGTGGACCTCTCGGACTTCAGCCGCCTGCACGACGGCCGCTTCTCCTTCAATTTCGCCGGTCGCCGCCTGGACATCCGCTTCGCGTGCAGCCCGTCCGTAGAGGGGCCCATGATGGTGCTCCGCATCCTGGACGACACGCGGTCGCTCGCGAGCCTGGAGGAGCTGGGGTACACCAAGCGCAACCTCAACACCATCAACCAGCTCATGCGGTACCCGTACGGGCTGTTCCTGGTGGTGGGGCCCACGGGCTCCGGCAAGACGACCACGCTGTTCTCCTGCCTGTCCCGCCTCAACGACGGCACCACGAAAATCCTCACGGTGGAGGACCCGGTGGAAATCCGGATTGCCTCCATCCAGCAGATCCAGGTGAACGAGAAGGCGGACGTGACGTTCGCGCGCACGGTGCGCGCCTTCCTGCGCCAGGACCCGGACGTCATCCTGGTGGGCGAGATGCGTGACGAGGAGACGGCGCGCGAGGCGTTCCGCGCCGCCAACACCGGCCACATGGTGCTCTCCACGCTGCACGCCAACACCGCGGTGGAGGCGGTGGGCCGCCTGTTCGACCTGGGGATGGACCCGTACCAGATCTCCGTCACGCTGCTGGGCACGTTGTCTCAGCGGCTGATGCGCAAGCTGTGCCCCAACTGCAAGCGCAAGTCGACGCTGGACCCCACGCTTCTGGACCCGCTGCTGGCGGAGAACGTGTTCGGGGCGGGGCGGGTGCCCACCAAGCCCATCGAGGTGTTCGAGCAGGGCAAGGGCTGCGCCAACTGCACGGGCGGCAACGCCGGGCGCACGGTGGTGGCGGAGGTGCTGGCCCTGGACTCGGAGCTGCGCGAGCTGGTGTACCAGCGGTCCTCCAACGAGAAGATCGTCCAGTCCGCGCGCAAGCGGGGCTTCCGCACCATGATGGACAACGCGCTGTGGCTCGTCGTGAAGGGGCTGGTGTCTCGCCAGGAGGCGGAGACGGTGGTGGGCCCCATGACCATCCAGGCCAAGACGGCCGAGAAGTAAGCAACCGACAGGAGAACCCCATGACCCAGCGACTCGCCGCCTTGCTGTCTGCCGCCGCCCTGCTGTCCGGGTGCAACCAGTTCGTCACCCCGAGGGTGGCCTGCTACGGGGTCAACCCCACGACGCGCACGGCCAACACGGTGCCGGACGTGCCCCTGCGGGCAGACATCCAGCTGACCGCGCCGCGGGCGGGCGTGGGCTGCGCCTTCCCGGAGGTGGTGGACTTCACCCTGACGCGCGCCCCGGAGATGGACCCGCAGTGGGCCGCGTCCAACGGTAACCCCTCCCCCAATGACCTGGCCTATGCCCCGGTGGTCATCAACCGCGGCTCGGCGGCGGCCAGCCTCTGCAAGGGCGTGGACTGCGATCCCACCCAGGCCTCGGTGGACACCACGCTGAGCAGCTCCGGGGCCATGGTCTACCGCGTGCGGCTGAACCTGGACGCGCTGGGGGTGCTGGTGGGCCCCGGCGGCACCGCGGCGGCGGAAGGGGCGGCGCTGACGGAGGTGTACGGCCCCGGGAATGCCTGCCCGGTGAACTTCAAGGTCACCACCGGCTGCGCGCAGGCGCTGCAGACGACGACCAACTAGCTGCCCCCCGACCGAGGCCCACGCGCCATGCTCTACCGTTACCAGGCCATTGGGCGTTCCGGGCGCTACGTGTCCGGCTCAGCCGCCGCGGGCTCCATTGGGGAGTTGCGGATGGACCTCGCGCGGGGCGGGCTGTCGCTCGTGGAGGCGCGGGTGGACGTGGCGGGGCAGTTGCTGGCGGCGCTCAAGCCGCGGAACCTGCCGCGCGACGTGATGATTGACATGTTCGGCTTCCTGCGAGGACTGCTGGGCATGGGCATTGACATGAACACGGCCTGGAATTCCGTGGCCGAGGCCCTGCCCAACCAGCTCGCCAAGGAGACCTGCTCCATGGTGACGCACGCCGTGCAGCAGGGCCACTCGCTGCACGAGTCCATGAGCCGGGCCGGGGTGTTTCCCCCCATGGTGCTCGGCAACGTGAAGGCGGGGGAGCAGTCCGGCACGCTGGAGAAGGTGTTCGAGTCACTGGAGGAGCACTACCGGCAGGAGCAGGTCCTGATGCAGCAGGTGATGAAGGCCACCATGTACCCGGCCATCTCCCTGGGCGTGCTCTTCATGGTGGGCGTGGGCCTGCTGGCGGGCGTGGTGCCGCAGCTCAAGGGCATCTTCCCGCCCAACCCGCCGCTGCCCACGAAGATCCTCCTCTTCCTGTCCGACGGCGTGGTGGACTACTGGTGGACCATCCCGGGCTTCATTGGCGCGGTGGCGTTCATCTGGTGGCGGATGCCGGACGGGACCAAGGCGCGGGTGTGGGAGGTGTTCTACCGTTTGCCCATCCTGGGGCCGGTGCTGAAGAACGTGGCGCTCACCAACGTGTTCCAGAACATGTCCCTGATGCTGGGGGCGGGCATGACGCTCACCACGGCGCTGGACGTGGCCATCAGCTCCGTCACTTCTCGCGCGGTGAAGGTGCGGCTGGAGTCCATCCTGCAGTCCATCCAGCGCGGCGGGACGTTCTCGGAGGGGTTCCAGGACCCGTTCTTCCCGCCCATGGCCGCGGGCGTGCTGCGCCAGGGCGAGATGATGGGCAAGCTGGACCAGTACCTCACGCGCCTGTCCACCTTCCTGCGGGACCGCACCCAGCAGCGGCTGCAGACGGTGGCCACGCTGATTGAGCCCATCCTGCTGCTGGTGGGCGGCGGGATGCTGATGATCCTGGCCATTGGTATCTTCGGACCCATCTACGGCAGCATGAAGAACGGCGGCCGGTAGGGCGGCCCACCGGACATCCCTCCCGCTTGCGCCGAGCCGTTCCCGTCCCCGTCCCCACGTCCAGGGGAAGGGGCGGACTGCACACAGGGAAGGGCGGGACGTGATGGCGTGCCGCGCGTTCGGTTTCGACTGATCGTTGCGCATCGCGGGGATACGGACGAGGTGGTTCGCGCTGCGGCGCAGCATTCCGTGGACCGGCACGGGGCCATCCCGGGGCAGGGGCTGGAGAGCACCCTGCGGGCCCGGCTCAACTACGAGGAGGGGCCGGCGCGGTCCCCGGAGGCGGGGACGCCGGGTGGGGCGGCACTCCGCTGAGGCACGCTGAATGTTGCACCGCAACACAATCATGGCCATAGTGCCGGGCCATGCTCTACCCGCTCCATGACCTCCAGCGCACCCTTTTCCGCCCCGTTTCACTCTGGGCACGGGCGGGGGCGGAGGCGCTCCAGGCGTGGCCGCTGCCGGGGGTGACCCCGCTGGCGGCGGGGTACGAATTGCTGCACCGCATGACGAAGGACTACCCCCGGCCGGACTTCGGCGTCCGGGAGGTGGTGGCCCACGGGCGGACGGTGTCCGTGGTGGAGGAGGTGGTGGCCGAGCAGCCCTTCTGCCGGCTGGTCCGCTTCACCCGCCGCACCGAGGACGAGGTGACGGCGGCACGGCTGGGGCGGGACCACAAGCTGCTCCTGTGCGCGCCCCTGTCCGGCCACTTCGCCACGCTGCTGCGGGACACGGTGCGCTCGCTGCTCCAGGACTTCGACGTCTATGTGACGGACTGGAGGGACGCCCGGGAGGTGCCGCTTTCGGAGGGGACGTTCCACCTGGACACCTACGTGGCCTACCTGCAGGGCTTCATCCGGTGCCTGGGGGCGGAGCGGCTGCACGTGGTGGCGGTGTGCCAGCCGGTGGTGCCCGCCCTGGCGGTGGTGTCCCTGCTGGCCTCGGCGGGGGAGCGGACCCCGCGCGCGCTGGTGCTGATGGGCGGTCCAGTGGACGGCCGCGAGGCCCCCACCGTGGTGAACCGGCTGGCGGCAGACAGGCCGCTCACCTGGTTCGAGCAGAACCTGGTGCACACGGTGCCCGCGGGCCACCCGGGTGCTGGGCGGCGGGTGTACCCGGGCTTCCTCCAGCTCACGGCGTTCGTGGCCATGAACCCGCTGCGCCACGCGCAGTCCTACAAGGACTACTTCGTAGACCGCGCGCGGGGGCGGGACGGCGGCGCGCACGAGCGCTTCTACGACGGTTACAACGCGGTGCTGGACATGGACGCCGCGTACTACCTGGAGACGGTGGACGTGGTGTTCCAGCGCTTCCTGCTGGCCCGGGGCGAGTGGGCCGTGGCCGGCGTGCAGGTGAGGCCGCAGGACATCCGCCACACGGGGCTGCTGACGGTGGAGGGGGCGGAGGACGACATCTCCGGCCCCGGGCAGACGCGCGCCGCCCAGCGGTTGTGCAGCGGGGTGCCTGACGGGAAGAAGGCGCACCTGCTGGCGGAGGGGGTGGGCCACTACGGCATCTTCTCCGGCCACAAGTGGCGCGAGTCCGTGCACCCGCGCGTGCGGGACTTCCTGAAGGCGCAGGAGGTGGAGGCGTGAGCGCGCAGCTCTCGGGAAAGGTGGCCCTGGTGACGGGGTCCACGAGCGGCATCGGGCTGGGGGTGGCGGAGGGGCTGGCCGCGGCCGGGGCCCACGTGGTGCTCAACGGATTCGGCGAGTGGCAGCCCGCCGCCGAGCGGGTGCGCGCGGCCGGGGCGGCCCACGGCGTGCGGGTGGGGTACCACGGGGCGGACCTGTCCAAGGTGGCGGAGGTGGAGGCGCTCCTGGCCCACGCCCAGGCGGAGTTCGGCCGGGTGGACGTGCTGGTCAACAACGCGGGCATCCAGCACGTGGCCCCGGTGGAGGCCTTCCCGGTGGAGAGGTGGGACGCGGTGCTGGCCATCAACCTGTCTGCCGCGTTCCACACCACGCGGCTGGTGCTGCCCGGCATGCGGGCGCGCAACTGGGGCCGCATCCTCAACGTGGCGTCCGTGCACGGACTGGTGGCCTCGGCGAAGAAGGCGGCCTACGTGGCGGCGAAGCACGGCCTGCTGGGCCTCACCAAGGTGACGGCGCTGGAGACAGCCCGCACGGGCGTCACCTGCAACGCGCTGTGCCCCGGTTGGGTGCTGACGCCGCTCGTGCAGAAGCAGGTGGACGCGCGCGCGGCGGGGGACGGGGTGGACGTGGAGGCGGCGCGCGAGGCGCTGTTGTCCGAGAAGCAGCCGTCTGCCGCGTTCGTCACCCCGGGGCAGCTGGCCGCCCTGGCGCTGTTCCTGTGCAGCGACGCGGCCTCAGAGGTGCGCGGGGTGGCGTGGAACATGGACGGCGGCTGGACGGCGCAGTAGCCGGCAAGGCTGTCACGCAACCGTTTCAGGCCAGCGCCGATAACCAGGGCATAGGAGGTCTTCATCCATGTCCCTGTCCCTGAACGTCAACGTCTCCACCCGCATCAACGGCTCGCCGGTGGGCGGTTTGTCCAGCAACTTCAACAACCTGGGCGCACCCGCAGCGCCCCAGACCGCGAGTCTCGCACAGGTGACGCCGCGGGCCCTGGTGGACGGCTTCGAGCGGCCCGCAGCCTCCGTGGGGCAGCGGGTGATGCAGGCGGCGGAGGAACTGCGGGGCATGTCCACCCGCAACGGCCCGGGGGGCGGCAACGTGGCCTGCGCCTTCGCGGTGAACAAGGTGCTCGCCCGGGCGGGGGTGCCCACCTTGGGGGCCAACCCCAACTACGTACCCTCCCTGGAGCAAGCGCTGCGCGGCGGCCGGGGCACGCAGGTGAGCCCGGCGCAGGCCCGGCCCGGGGACATCGTCATCTCGCCGGGGCAGTCCCACGTGGGCGTCTACCTGGGCGAGGGGCGGGTGCTGTCCAACTCCTCCTCCCGCGCCGCCTTCCGCTGGGAGTCCGGCCTCAACTTCGGCGGGTACTACGGCAACGGCCAGTCGCGCATCTACCGGCTGAACCCGTGAGTCCCGCCGGCCCCGCCGACCGCTAGTACGCCCGCGAGAAGACGATGCGGCCCGGGGAGGCCCCGCCGCACACCACGCACGTGCCCGGCTCCTGCTTGAGGTCAAACGGGCGGTTGCGGGTGGTTATCTGCAGCTCGTCCTTCGCCTTCTTCTCGCAGGCGTGGGACTCGCACCAGTGGGCCTGCAGGAAGCCGTCGTCCGCCCTGGCCACCAGCTCGTCCCAGCTGTTGACCTCGAAGGTGTGGGCGTCCCGGAAGGCCTTCGCCTTGAGGAACAGCGCGCGCTGCATGTCGTCCAGCTGGGCGCGGACGTGGTCCACTGCGGAGGCCAGGGGCACGAACTGCTTCTCGCGCGTGTCCCGGCGGGCCACCACGCACTGCTCCTTGGCAAGGTCCTTGGGGCCAAGCTCCAGGCGCAGGCAGACCCCCTGCAGCTCGTACTCGAAGTACTTGAAGCCGGGACCCTTGGTCTCATCGTTGTCCACCAGCACGCGCAGGCCCTGGCGCCGGAGGTCAGCCGCAACGGCTTCCGCCTTGGCGAGCACCGCGGCGCGCTCCTCGGGGGACTTGCCGATGACGATGACGACGACGTGCGTGGGGGCGAGCTTCGGCGGGACGACGAGGCCGGCGTCGTCCGAGTGGGTCATGATGAGCCCGCCGATGAGGCGCGTGGAGACGCCCCAGGACGTTTGCCACACGTGGTGCTGCTGGCCGTCCCGGCCCTGGAACACCGTGTCGAATGCCTTGGCGAAGTTCTGGCCCAGGTTGTGCGAGGTGCCGGCCTGCAGGGCCTTCTTGTCCTGCATCATGGCTTCAATGGAGTAGGTGCGCAGGGCCCCGGCGAACTTCTCGGACTCGGACTTGCGGCCGGTGATGACCGGCATGGCCATGTAGTCCTCGGCGAACGCGCGGTAGATCTCCAGCATCCGCAGCGTCTCCGCCTCCGCGTCCGCCTCCGTCTCGTGGCAGGTGTGGCCCTCCTGCCAGAGGAACTCGGTGGTGCGGAGGAACAGCCGCGTGCGCATCTCCCAGCGCATCACGTTGGCCCACTGGTTGATGAGCAGCGGCAGGTCCCGGTAGCTCTGGATCCACTTGGCGAAGGACCGGTTGATGATGGTCTCGGAGGTGGGCCGGATGACGTAGGGTTCCTCCAGCTTCGCCCCGCCGGCGTGGGTGACCACC
>VGRA01000089.1 GCA_016875515.1 Deltaproteobacteria bacterium
CGCCACCGGCCCGCCGAACGCGAGCAGGCCGAAGCGCAGGAACCGGAGGAACAGGCGAAGGTCCGTCACCGCCGCCCGCCTATCACGCCGCCGCGTGAAATCGGCTGGCCGCAGACCTGTCCCCCGCGGAACTCCCCGCCTCGGACGGGAGCGCGCCGAGCTGCGCGCCTGGAGCCAGGCGCAACGGTGAGCGAGCGCACGACCACCGTCTTCACCTTGGCGCTTGAAGTCTCCGGTTGGCCTGGTTCAGCGCATCGGTGACGAGGTTGCGGATTCCCTTGCCGCCCGATGAGACTTGGAGGATCCCGAGCAACGGGCGCCCCTCGGCGCCAGGGTGGCCATACAGGTTGATGGCAAAGGGCCCGTGGGACTCGGCAGCGGACACGTCCTCCCAGCGGCAGAAGCGCGGAGACTCGAAGATGTTGTGCCAGGAGATGCCCGCCACCGTGAGCACGAAGCCCTCCGTGGCAGAGCCGAAGACGGTGTTGTCGTACACCGCGACGAGGGGAGAGCCGTCCCCGGGGTGCACGTAGGTCCTCGCGCCCGCCAACTTGCGCTCCGGGATCCCGGGGGCGAGGAAGAGCTCGTCGGGAGAATTGGCACGGGCGGGCGCAAGCGCTGCACGGATCACCCCCTGGACCACGGTGTCCGGAGGCGAGGCCCCCCCCCGGACCGGGGACGGGGCATCCCCGTCATGACCTCCTTGCAGCGCCTGGGCGAAGGCGTCACAGGTCTGGTACCGGTCCCCCGGCGAGACCGAGAGCGCGCACTGGACGCATGCGGCAACCCCGGGGTCAAGTCCGGTCACCCAGCGCCCGGGAGGAACGTACTGCCCATCCAGGATGGCGCGCCGCGTGTCGAGGTCACTCGGGCCCTGGAAGGCGCGCGCGCCGGTGGCCAGTTCGTACAAGATGGCGCCGAGCGAGAAGATGTCCGAGCGGGAGTCCACCCCGTCCGCTCCACGGACCTGCTCCGGGGACATGTACTGTACCGTTCCCGCCTTCGCGCTGCGCCGCGCCGGGCGGACGCCGCCTCCCTCCCTGGGCGGGGCGCTGCCGAAGTCGGTGAGGGCAGGCTGGAGGCGGCCCCTCGCGCTCCTGCCCATCAGGATGTTCGCCGGCTTGAGCTCCCGGTGGATCACGCCCTGCGCATGCGCCTCCGCGAGGCCGTCCAAGACGGGCAGGAACACCTCCCGGAGCGCGCCCACGTCCCGGGCAGGGCCCTGCGCGCGGAGGTGGTCCGCCAGGCTCCCGCCCGCCACGTACTCCATCACCCGTCCGGCCACCGGCGCGGTGACGACCTCCGTCACCTGGACGATGTGGGGGCTGCGAAGCCGGGCCTGGATGCGCCCCTCGGACAGGAAACGGAGGCGCACCTCGTCGTGGACCGCGAGCTCGGGGTTGAGGACCTTCAACGCATGGAGAGACTGCAGTTCCAGGTGGCGTACCTTGTAGACGGTTGCCATGCCGCCTTGGCCCACGACGTGGAGTACCTCGTAGCGTCCATCCAGCCGGGTGCCCGGTTGAAGCAAGGCCATTCGCAGTCTCCTGACTCGACCTGCCGGCGGGTCCTGAACGCTGCCGCCCAACACGTCTCATTCGGCAGCGTACAGGACGGTGTACGCCCGAAAAATCCGACTTCGCGCTTCGCCGTCACCTGTTTCCGGGGAGCACCCGCACGCCCTCGGCCACGCGCTCGTCCGGGAAGAGCACCACCTCGTCCCCATCGGAGAGTCCCCCCAGCACCGGCACCTTCGCCACCGCCTTTGGCTCCACCCGCACCGCGTGGGCGACCAGGGGCGGGCCGCCCCAGTCCCGCACCTCCGCCTCCATCCCGGGCTGGAGCCCAGGCACCACGTCCGACAACATGGGGACGCGCACCTCCATCGCCGCCTTTGCCCCCACCTCCACCAGCGGGGCTCCCGGCGCCACCGGGCCGGCCTCCTCCACGTTCACGGACAGCACCGTCCCATCCAGCGGGGACGTGAGCTCCAGTGGGCGCCCGGGCGTGGTGTCCCCCTCCCCCTGCCTGAGCGCCGCGGCCGCCGCGGCCTGCTCGTGGCGCGCCGCCGCCCGTGCCGCGCGCGCCATCTCCACCTCGTGGTCCAGCACGTGCGCCCGTCCCTCCAGCGCATCCAGCTCCGCCTCGGCCGCGCTCCCCGCGTCCACCAGCAGGGCCATCCTCCGCCGCGGCCAGCCCTCCCAGCCGGAGCCAGCGGCCGTGCCTTCGCCCCCGCTTCGTCATCGCCCGGGCGCCTCGACGCTGGCGCCCACCTCGCGCACGACGTGCGCCGGTCCCCCCGGCACACCCGCGTTGCTGAGGCGGGGTGACGTCCGCAAGCGGCAGCGCGCGGCCTTGCCCCGCTCGCCCGGGACGGGTTCCCCCGGCGCGTGGGCGGCGGCGCACCGGGGAGGGGTCCCCCCCAGGAGTTGTCCCACGGCGCACCGGACGGGGTGGGCGCGGGGGCCGCCGCGAAGACGGGCGCGCCTCGCTCCCGCCTCCCGAGAGGCCGCATCGCCTCGACCGCGAACGCCTGACATGGGAACCACCGGCCGACCGCCCACAGCGCACGACGCAGGCGGGGTGCACGCACCATGGCCCGGGGTTCCCCGAACCGGCTCGTCGAGGGCCGTGTGTGGGCGGGCCGAACCCGGCGCGCTCTGCGCCTCGGCACCTCGGGCCCGCTCGAGGCCGGGGGAAGAAGCGCGCCTCACCGTGCCGCACCCCACCGGCGCGGGCATGCGGGCGCACTGTGCAGAAGTTTCGGCCCCTCGGGCCTGCTGACGCTCGGGCACACGCACGCCACTACTCCCGCGCCTTCAGCACGCCCACCAGGTCCAGCCGCCACACCGCCCGCGAAAGCCACACCCCCGTCGCCGCCGAGGCCACCAGCACCACCAGCGAGCCCGTGACCCAGGTGGACGGGTGCGTCACCAGGGGCAACCGGAACAGGCTCCGAGTTGGACAACTGCGCCATCAGCAGCCGCGCGAAGAGCCAGCCCAGCCCCCACCCCGGCACGAGCGAGGCCACCACCCGCGCCCCCAGGCCCCCCAGCAGCAGCCGCGCACACTCCGCCTGCGTGAAGCCCAGCACCCGCAGCGTGGCCAACTCCCGCGACTGCTCGGCCAGCGCCACGCGCCCGTCGTTGTAGACGACCCCCGCGGCCAGAACGGACGCGAACAGCCACAGCACCACCCGCGTGATCTGCATGCTGTCCGCCATCAGCCGCCGGAACGCGTCCAACCCCGCGCGCCGGGAGGACGCCCCCGCCACCTGCGGCGCCCGCGCCAGGGCGGACAGGACCGGCGCCTCCCCCGAACAGCTCCCGCGCAGTGAGGGGCGCACACAGCGCCGCCAGCCCCACCACCTCGGTGGACAGCCCCGCCACGGACACCGCCTGCGCGCGCCGGTCCCCGTCCCGCCGCTCCACCCACAGCTGCCCACCGGCGGACACGCCCAGCTTGCGGGCGAGCGCGTCCGTCAGCACCAGGCCCCCGTCCTGCGGCGGGGGCTGCTCGCGTCCGTCCTCGCCCGGGGAGCGGCGCAGCCGTGCACCCTCCGGGCGCGCCGTCACCGCGCCGTCCCACCGCCCGCCCGGCCCCCACAGCCGCACCGGCACCGCGCGCTCCCCCTCCACCCGCTCCACCCCCTCCCAACTCGCAAGGACGTCCAACGCCGCGTGTCCCGCCGGCTCCGCGAACGTCACCGAGACGTCCTCGCGCGCCGCGTCCTGGAACGTGCGCTCGAGCACCCAGCCCAGCGCCTCCCACGCAATGCCCGACAGCGCCAGCAGCGCCCCGGCCAGCGAGAGGCCCAGCACCGAGAGCGCCGTCCGCCCCGGCCGCCGCAGCAGCGTGCGCCACGCCATCCGCGCGCCGGGGAACAGCCCCTTGAACCGGTCCGGCAGGCGGGTGAGGCCGTGCCCATACGCGGGCGGCACGGGCGGCTGCATGGCCCCCGCGGGCGGGATGGCCGTGGCCTGCCGCACCGAGGCCCAGGCCCCCAACAGCCCCGCCCCGGCCGCCACCGCGAGCGACAGCCCCACGTCCCCGGCCGCCACGTCCGGCACCAGCCGGTCGAAGCGGAAGTACAGCGCGTAGACGCCCAACAGGGCCCGCACCAGGGCGGCGCCTGCGGCCGCCCCCGCCACCGCGCCCGGCAGGAGCAGCAGCCCCGCGAGCGCCAGGTAGTGCCGCACCAGCACCGCCCGCCCGAAGCCGAGCGCCTTCAAGAGCGCCACCGTCTCGCGCTGCGTCCCCAGCAGCCGCGCCACCACGTCCCGTAGCAGGAAAGCCGCCACCCCCAGGAACACCGCCGGGACGAAGCGCGCCTGCACCGCCAGCTGCCGCAGCTCCTCGTCCACGAAGCGGTGGGAGGGCTGCTCGCTGCGCGCCCGCGCCCCGGCCCCACCATGACGCTCCAGCAACGCCTCCAGCCTGCGCGCCACCTCCTGTACCCGCTCGCCCGGCCCCACCTGCACGAGCAGCTCCGAGAAGGCCCCCTGCAGCTGCAGCGGCCCCTCCAGCGACGCGCGGGGCAGCCACATCACCCCGGCCCGCGCGTCGTCCGGGAAGGGCAGCGCAGGGGCGAGCACGTACACCGCGTCCGGCGCGGTGCCGAGCCCGGACACCCGCAGCCGCTCCCGCACCCCGCCCAGCACCGCATGCACCGTGGCCCCGGGAGACAGCCGGTGCCGCCGCGCAGAGGCCTCGCCGAGCAGCACCTCGCCCCGGCCCGGCAGCGTCCCCTCCCGCACCACCACGGCGTCCAGCCCCGCCTCGCCCGCCTCCGGCAGGGACGCTGCCCGCAGCCGCACCGGGTCCGCAAAGCCGGGCACCTCAACCAGCGCCCAGGCCGTGATGCGCGGCGCAACGGCCGTCAACCCCGGGAGCGCCGCCGCCTGCGCCGCCACGGACAGCGGCGCGCGCACCACCTCCGCCGCCACGTCCGCAAAGCGCGTGCGGGCGTAGAAGTCGTCCCGGGAGCGCTCCAGCGAGCGGGCCGTCCCCCGCAGCGCCACCTGTGCGCTGACGCCGCACGCCAGGATGGCAGACAGGGCCACCGCCGGCCCCGCGAGCCGCCGCGCATCCCGCCACAGCTTGAGGTCCAGGGCCCGCACGCGCTTGGGCTACCAGCGGATGTCGGACGGCGGGCGGGGGAAGGCGTTGCGCTGCTCGCCCACCACGCGGCCGTCCGAGAAGGTGAGCACCCGGTCGGCCATCTGGGAGATGGCCTGGTTGTGGGTGATGACCACCACGGTCGTGCCCAGCGCGCCGGTGGGCTCGTCGCACAGCAGCAGGTCCGGCCGCTTCACCAGCGCCCGCGCCGGGGCCACCCGCTGCTGCTCGCCGCCGGACAGCTGGGACGGGCAGTGGTCCGCCCGCCCGGAGAGCCCCACCCGCTCCAGCGCCTCCTCCGGGGGCATGGCGTGCTCCGAGATGTCCGCCACCAGCGCCACGTTCTCCAGTGCCGTCAGGCTGGGGACCAGGTTGTAGACCTGGAAGACGAAGCCCACGTGCTCGCGGCGGTAGCGGGTGAGCGCCGCCTCGCTCGCCCCCGACAGCACGTGGTCCCGGTACCGCACCGTGCCGGTGGTGGGAGTGTCCAGCCCGCCCAGGATGTTCAGCAGCGTGGACTTCCCGCTCCCGGAGGGCCCCAGCAGCACGGCGAATTCCCCTTGCTCGAACGCCACGTCCACCCCCCGCAGCGCCTGCACCTGCACCTCGCCGGACGTGTAGGTCCGCGTGACGTCCCGCGCCTCGAGCACCCCCTCCCCCATGCCCCCCCTACATGGCCATCCACGCCGGTGCGGCCAAGGGCCCCGGCGCGTGCTAGGTCCGCTGCCATGAAGATCGTCAGCCTCGGTGGGGGGCCCGCGGGCCTGTACTTCAGCCTCCTGATGAAGAAGGCGTTCCCGGCCTCCGACATCACCGTGTACGAGCGCAACCGCCCGGACGACACCTTCGGCTGGGGCGTGGTCTTCTCCCGGGAGACGCTGTCCCACTTCGAGTCCGCGGACCCGGAGAGCTACCGCCGCATCACCGGCAAGTTCGCGTACTGGGACGACATCGAGACCTGGTACCGCGGCGCCCGCACCGTCTCCACCGGCCACGGCTTCTGTGGCCTGGCCCGCCGGGAGCTGTTGCTCATCCTGCAGGAGCGCTGCCGGGAGCTGGGCGTCCAGCTCCACTTCCAGCACGAGGTGAAGTCGCTGTCGGACCTCCCGCCCGCGGACCTGGTGCTCGCCGCGGACGGCGTCCACAGCCCCACCCGCGCGGCGCTGTCGGACGTGGTGAAGCCCTCGCTGGACACCCGCCCCAACCGCTTCTGCTGGCTGGGCACCACCCGCCCGCTGCGCGCCTTCACCTTCGTCTTCAAGGAGACGCCGCACGGCCTCTTCCGCGTCCACGCCTACCCGTTCGACGACCGCACCTCCACGTGGATCGTCGAGTGCACGGAGGACACCTGGCGCTCGGCCGGGCTGGACCGCCTGGACGAGGCGGGCACCGTGGCCTTCTGCGAAGCGCTGTTCGCCGAGGAACTGGAGGGCCACCCGCTGCTCGCCAACCGCTCCACCTGGCGCACCTTCCCCACCGTGCGCTGCGCCCAGTGGTCCAGCGGCAACGTGGTCCTGATGGGGGACGCCGTCCACACGGCCCACTTCTCCATTGGCAGCGGCACCAAGCTCGCCATGGAGGACGCCGTGGCGCTGGTGGAGGCCTTCCGGGCGCACGGCACCTCTGACGTCCCGGCGGTGCTGGCCGCGTACCAGAAGGCGCGGCAGCTGGACGTGCTGAAGATCCAGCGCGCCGCCCAGACGTCGCTCGAGTGGTTCGAGCACACCGAGCGCTACGCCGGGCAGCACCCGCTGCAGTTCACCTTCAACCTGATGACGCGCAGCAAGCGCATCACCTGGGAGAACCTGAGGCTGCGCGACGCGGCCTTCGTGGACCAGGTGGACCGCTGGTTCGCCACCCAGGCCGGCACGAAGCTCAACTCGGACGGCAGCGCCCCGCCGCCGCTGTTCGCCCCCTTCACCGTGCGCTCGGTGACGCTGCCCAACCGCGTCGTCGTCTCCCCCATGTGCCAGTACGCGGCGAAGGACGGGGTGGTGGGGGACTGGCACCTCGTCCACTACGGCAGCCGCGCCGTGGGCGGGGCGGGGTTGGTCCTCACCGAGATGACGGACGTCTCCCCGGAGGGGCGCATCACCCCGGGCTGCGCCGGCATCTGGAGCGACGCGCAGGAGGCGGCCTGGAAGCGGGTGGTGGACTTCGTCCATTCCCAGAGCGACGCCAAGGTGGGGCTGCAGCTGGCGCACGCCGGGCGCAAGGGCAGCTGCAGCCCGCCGTCCGAAGGCGACAAGCCGCTGTCCGAAGGCGGCTGGGAGTGCGTGGGGCCCTCTGCCATTGCGTACAAGCCGGACTGGCACGTCCCGAAGGAGATGGACGAGGCGGACATGGCCCGGGTGGTGGAGGCCTTCGCCGCCGGGGCACGCCGGGCGGACCGCGCGGGGTTCGACGTGCTGGAGCTGCACGCGGCCCACGGCTACCTGCTCTCCAGCTTCCTCTCCCCCCTCTCCAACCGCCGCGCGGACGGCTACGGCGGCAGCCTGGAGAACCGGCTGCGCTTCCCGCTGCGCGTGCTGGACGCGGTGCGCGCCGCCTGGCCCGCCCACAAGCCGCTCTTCGTCCGCATCTCCGCCAGCGACTGGCTGGGGGACGAGGGGCTCACCACGGCGGACGCGGTGGCCATCTCCCGGGCCATGAAGGCCCACGGCGCGGACGTGATGGACGTCTCCACCGGCGGCAACGTCCCGGAGAGCCGGCCGGAGACGGGGCGCATGTACCAGGTGCCCTTCGCCGAGGCGGTCCGCTACGGGGCCGGCATGCCGGTCATGGCGGTGGGCGCCCTCCAGGGGGCGGACCACGCCAACACCGTGCTGGCCGCCGGCCGGGCGGACCTCTGCGCCCTGGCGCGCGCCTTCCTGTCGGATCCCTACCTCGTCCACCAGCACGCGCAGGCCCACGGCGTGGACAGCGTGCCGTGGCCCCGCGAGTACCTCGCCGTGAAACCCCGCCGTTGACACACCCCGTGTCCCCATGCCCCTGAACAGCCGCGCCCTTCCCCTCGCCGCCGCCCTCTCGCTCGCCGCCTGCGCCCCGAAGACCGTGCCCATGCCCGACACCTCCGCCCCCCGCCCCATGCCCCGGCCCCAGGGGGCCCTGCCGTTGACCGGCTCCGTCGCCTCCTTCGAGAAGGGCT
>VGRA01000090.1 GCA_016875515.1 Deltaproteobacteria bacterium
GGCGGGGGCGGCCCGGCTGCGGGCGGCGCTGGAGCGGCCGGCGCGCACGGGCTTCGGCGCGCTGCGCGGGCAGCTCCCGTGGCCGGTGGAAGGGAGCGTGGAGGTGGGGTTTGGCCGCGTCTACAACGCGCGCTTCCACACGGAGATCCTCCAGAAGGGGCTGCACCTCCGGGCGCCGGCGGGTACCCCCGTGAAGGCGGTGGCGGGCGGGCGCGTGGTGTGGGCGGACTGGATCCGGGGGCTCGGCAACGTGCTGGTGGTGGAGCACCCCGGACAGTTCCACACGGTGCATGCGCACCTCTCCGCGTTCGCACGCGCCCCCGGGGACGGCGTCGCGGCAGGAGACGTGCTGGGGCGGGTGGGGGACACGGACTCCACCAAGGGGGCCTACCTGCACTTCGAGATCCGCCACTTCGGCTGGGCGGTGGACCCGCTGCCGTGGCTGGCTGCGGCGGGGGCGAAGTGATGGGGAAGAGGGGCCTTGGGGGACGGCGCGCGCGCGGGCTGCTGCTCCTGGGGATGGCGTGCGTGGCGGGGCTGGCGCGCGCGGAGGGCCGGGACGGCGGCGTGGCAGAGGGCGGACCGGACACCTACGCGCAGCTGGAGCTCTTCGCCCGCGTGCTGTCCTACGTGGAGAACAACTACGTGGACGAGGTAGACCGCGGCGCGCTCATCCACGGGGCGCTGCGCGGGATGGTGGACACGCTGGATCCGCACACGGTCTACATGCCGCCGGAGGTGTTCCGCGAACTCAAGGCGGACAGCGCGGGGGAGTTTGGCGGGCTGGGGCTGGAGCTGGCGCGGAAGGAGGAGTCGCTCGTGGTGGTGACGCCCCTGGACGATTCGCCGGCCGCCCGCGCCGGGGTGAAGCCCGGGGACGTGCTGGTGTCCATTGACGGGGAGTCCACGCAGGGGATGGACGTCTCGCGCGCGGCGCAGCGGCTGCGGGGGCGGCCCGGGGAGAAGGTGCGGCTGGGGCTCATGCGGCAGGGCTTCGCCGAGCCGCGGGAGTTCCAGCTGGTGCGGGACATCATCCGCGTGGCGGCGCTGGAGGGGCGGCTGTTCGGGCGCATCGGCCACGTGCGCATCCGGAATTTCCACGAGCGCACGGACGCGCAGCTGCAGCGCACCCTGGAGCGGCTGCGCGCGGAGGCGGGCGGGGCGGGGCTCGCGGGGCTGGTGCTGGATCTCCGCAACAACCCGGGCGGGCTCCTGGACCAGGCGGTGGCGGTGGCAGACCGCTTCCTCGCGGGCGGGCTCACCGTGGTCACCACGCGGGGGCGGGGGAGCAAGCCGCAGGCGGTCTACCGCAGCCGCGAGCGGGACACCGAGCCGCCATACCCGCTGGTGGTGCTGGTGAACGCGGGCAGCGCGTCTGCGTCGGAGATCGTCGCGGGGGCGCTGCAGGACCACCGGCGCGCGGTGGTGATGGGGGCGCAGACGTTCGGGAAGGGCTCGGTGCAGACGCTCATCGAGCTGCAGGACGGCTCGGGGCTGAAGCTGACCGTGTCCCGGTACTACACGCCGTCCGGGCGGAGCATCCAAGAGCTGGGCATCACGCCGGACTTCGCGCTGGGAGAGGGGAAGGGCGGGACGCGGGAGAGGGATCTCCGGCGCCACTTCCCGGGCGAGCCGGAGGCGGGGGCGCACAGCATGCCGACCGACAGCGGACCTCCCCCGGGGCTCCGGCCCAGCCCGGTGTCCGACGCGGTGGAGGACCCGGAGCTGAAGGCGGCGCTGGAGTACCTGCAGGGGCGGTGAGGCGCCCTGTCCGGCATCATGGCCAATGAACTCGGTTCCGGCCGGACTTCTCAGCAGGACGAATCGCCCCGCCGAGTGGGCGCAGACCTGTGCCTCGCCGGAGTCGTTGTGTACGACCATCCGCGGTCCGCGTTGTTGAAGTGCCCGTTGGCTGCCGTTGTAGACGAAGTCTGCTGCGAAGCTCACCATCTGGACCGGGGAATGCCCGGTGGGGAGCCGCGGCCGTCCAAGCGGTTCTCCGCTCTCGTGATCATGAAGGTGAAGGTACCGGTGCTGCGCCACGTCGAGGACGGGCGAGCAGCATCGCCTGTGCCCAACGGGAACCGGTACGGCCATGTCCTTCTCTGCCGCCCCGAAGCACGCCTCCCCGGGACCGATCTTCCCGTCCCAGATCAACGTCGCCTGTGAACGCCGGGGAGCCGGGCTCGGCGCTTGCGCCCCGGCCGGCTCGGGCAGATTCTCCGACGCCGTCGGGGGCGGCGTGGGCGGCGTGGGCGTGGGTTGCTGACAACCTGAAGCTGCCGCCCACGCGAGCCAGAGATCCAGCGTCTGCCGCCGGGCAAGGACAAGACGGTTCATGCCGGGAGCCTGCACCGGGCGCCGCGCGTGCCGGGCAGCAGGCGACCGAGGCCATTTTCCTGCCAGCAGGCCGCGGCTGTGGCTTTAATGCCCCCCGTGAACCGCCTCCGTCGCCAACCTCCGCTCCGCGTGGCCCTCGCCGGGCTGATGGCCGGGCTTGTCGCCACCGGGAACGTGGCGCTGGCCGCGCCGCCCCGCTCGAAGGAGGCAGCCCCCCCGGGGCTGCCGCGCCTGGCCGTGGTGGCAGTGGCGGTGGACCCGGGACTGGCAGGGGCGGCCTCCGAGCTTTCCCAGTACGCCGAGCAGGCCGTGGTGCGTTCGGGGCGGTTCGAGCCCGTGCTGCTCGCCACGGCGCTCGAGGGGGACGGCGCCTCGGGGCGCGTCCAGAAAGAGGCGGACGCGGAGGCCGCCATGGCCGAGGGGCGGCGGGTCTACGAGGAGCTGGACACCGTCGCGGCGCTGGCGCAGTTCGAGAAGGCCGCCAACCTGTGCGTGCAGACGGATCTCTCCCGGACGTTCCAGAAGTGGGTGGACGCCCAGCTGCTCCGCGCCGCGTGCCTCGTGGCCAACGGGGAGCTCAAGGTGGCGGAGGTGGAGCTGGACCGGGTGCTCGCGCTCGAGCCCCGCGCGCAGCTGTCCGCGGACGTGTTCCCCCCGGACTTGCTCGCCTACGCGGAGAAGGTGAAGAAGTCCGTCCTCTCCCTGGCCACGACCAGCCTCAAGGTCACCACCTCCCCCGCCGGGGCGCGAATCTACCTGGATGGGCGCTTCCGCGGGGTGTCGCCGGTGGAGCTCACCGGGCTCACGCAGGCAGACCACTTCGTCACCGCGGTGATGCCGGGCCGCACGCTGGTGCAGCGGCGGGCGCGCTCCGGGGCGGTGTCGCTCGAGCTCCCCTATGCCCCGGGCGCTGCCGGGCTGGACCAGGCGGTGGCGGAGATCCGCGTGGACCCGCAGGGGCCCGGCCGGGACAAGGCGCTGCGCGCGCTCGGCCAGTCGCTCAAGGTGGACCAGCTGCTCGCGGTCCTCGTCCGGCGCGGGGCGCTGGCAGGCCGGCTGTCGCTGACGGGTCTCCGGGTGGAGATGTCGGACGGGCACAACGCCGGGTGGGCAGAACTGGAGCTCCCCGCGGACGACGCGCTGGCGGTGAACGCGGAGCCCTTTCTCTCGGGGCTGCTGGGGACGGACGCCCCGAGGCGGGGCGGGCCCGTCACCCACTTCGCGAAGCAGGCCGGGGGTGGCCTCAACATGCTCGCCTGGGGCCTCGTCGGCGGCGGGGCGGCACTGGTGGCGGGCGGGGTGGTGTTCGGTGCGCTCGCGCTGGGCAAGGCCGGCGAGTACCGCGGCATCCAGCAGACCAGCCCTGAGGCGGCAGCCACCGCCTCCACCGGGCGCACCTATGCGCTGGTCGCGGACGTGGGGGTGCTCGCGGGCCTGGTGACTGCGGGCGTGGGGACATACCTCGCATTGACGGCCACGCCCGCGAAGGCTGCCCCGCGCGAGCCCGCGGCGCCCGCGCCGGCCCCGCCAGCCGGGAAGACCTCCACCGGAAAGACGTCCGGGGCCAGGGTGGTGCAGGAGCCCGCCGCGAGCGCCCCCCCGCCGGACGCCGCTGCCACGCCGACGCCCCCCCCGCCGGAGGTAGAGCGGAAGAAGAGCAAGAGCGAGCTGGAGGAGGAGAAGCGGCGGGAGAAAGCGGAGAAGCGCAAGGCCGCGGAGGAGGCCGCCCAGCTCGAGCGGGAAGAGAAGAAGCGCGCGACAGAGGAGAAGCAGCGGCAGGCGGAGGAGCAGCAGGCGGCGGAGCGGCAGCGCGAGGCCCGGAAGCGGGAGGCAGAGGCGGCCCCCCCAGCAGGCGAGGTTCCCGCTCCGCCGCTGGAGAAGCCTGCCCCCGTGCCGGCGGTCCCTGAGAGGGTGGCGCCCCCGGGTGACAAGGCCGAGGCCGAGCGGCGGCGCGCGGACGAGGAGCGCGCGCGCCGCGACGACGACGAGCGGAAGAAGCGGGAAGAGGACGAGCGGAAGAAGCGGGAAGAGGACAAGAAGAAGCGCCGCCGCACCGACGACGAGGACGATCTCCGGAACTACTGATGGCTCCTTCACGCTCGCCCTGGACCCTGGCCCTGACGCTTGCAGGCACCGCCGCCTGCTCGCTGCTCATCCCCTTCAACCCCGAGGGGCTCCCGTGTGGCACGGGCGAGGCATGCCTGCCCGGCTACGCGTGCGTGGAGGGCGTGTGCCGGGCCTCCACCACGCCGCAGGATCCCTGCTCGTATTGCCGCGCGGACGAGCGCTGCAAGCCGGACAAGTCCGGCTGCGAGCCGAAGACGTGCGCCAACACCCCGTGCCCTGCGGGGGAGATCTGCCGGGAGATGGGCGGCGTGCCGCTGTGCGTCCCGCGGGAGGCCCCGTTGGCCGGTCATCCTTGCGCGGTGAACGCGGACTGCGACGTCACCACCGGCCGCGTGTGTGCGCGCGGCCAGCGCCCCCGCCGGTTGCCGGACGGGGGAACGGGGGATGGCATCTGCATCACGCCGTGCCTGGATGCCGCGCAGGGATGCGTTGGCAGCGAGCCCCTGACGTGTGCCGAGTACCGTTCCGGCCTCGACGCGTTCACCGGGCGCGCGTGCCTGGCCGCCGACACGCTCCTGCCCTGCAAGGCGGACGCGGACTGCACTGCGCTGTCCCCGGACTTCACATGCGCCCAGTTTGCGCATCACAAGCTGGGTGGGTTCATCCAGGCGTGCGACCTCCCGGTGCCCGGGGGGGCGCAGCTGGGCGAGGCGTGTGGCACGGCCCTCCCGTCTCCCTCTGTGCCTCCGGCCCCTGTGGACGGCGGCGTTCGGGACGGGGGCTCCGCGGACGGTGGGGCCCTGGGTGCCGGTGCCGGACCGCCCGTGCGCTGTGCGCGTGGCTCCTGCGTGATGAGCCCGGACGGTGGCACCGCGTGCGCCCCCTCCTGCCTGCTCGGGGGCTGCGCAGCCCCGGACGAGTGCCGCACCGTGGAGGTGACCCTGGGCAACCTGAGCATCCGCCCCGCTGCCTGCGTGGAGGCCACCGGCTGCGAGGCGTGCAGCACGGACCTGTCCTGCGGCGGGGACGCGCCGCACTGCACCTCCATGCCGGACGGGGGAAAGGCGTGCCTCATTGCCTGCTGGATGGTGCGGGACGGGGGCAGCG
The DNA here is from genome assembly GCA_016875515.1 of Deltaproteobacteria bacterium. Taxonomy (GTDB): domain Bacteria; phylum Myxococcota; class Myxococcia; order Myxococcales; family Myxococcaceae; genus VGRA01. The sequence continues at coordinate 5,515 of VGRA01000090.1, forward strand.
CGGCATGCCCGGCGGGGCAGGCCTGCCAGCAGTTCGGCACCGAGTCCCGCTGCGTCCCGGCCGCCCCGGCCAAGTGCCCCTAGACGCTGCCGTCCGGTTTTTTGGAGGGGTGATCACAGCCCTGTAGCATCCCGTTCCAACCTTTCTTTCCGGGAGTGGACCATGGGCAAGCGCGTCGGTGTTCTGATGGGCGGTTGGGGCGAGGAGCGGGAGGTGTCCCTGAAGTCCGGGGCGGCGGTGGCGCACGCCCTGCAGTCCTCCGGCCACGACGTGACGTGCGTCCTGGCAGGGCCGGGGATGGAGGTGGCCCTGCGGACCGCCAACGTGGAAGTTGCCTTCCTGGCGCTCCACGGACGGATGGGCGAGGACGGCAAGGTCCAGGGGCTGCTGGAGGTGATGGGGCTGCCCTACACCGGGTCCGGCGTGCTCGCCTCGGCGCTGGCCATGAACAAGGTCTACGCGCGCAAGCTGTTCCGGTTGCACAACCTGCCCACCGCGGCCGGCTACGGCATGAAGGCGGGGCAGCTGTCGCTGCTCGAGGACCTGCACGGGGACCTCGGCTTCCCGGTGGTGGTGAAGCCCGCCTCAGGCGGCTCCTCGCACGGCCTGTCCCTGGTGCAGGACGCCTCCGGGCTGCAGGGCGCGGTGGAGCTGGCCTGTCGGTATGGCGGTGAGGCGCTGGTGGAGCGGTACGTACGCGGCCGGGAGGTGACGGTGGGGATGCTGGAGGAGCAGGTGCTGGGCACCTGCGAGGTGGCCCACGGCGGGGAGCTGTTCGACGTGGCGGCCAAGTACCAGGACCAGGCCCGCTACCACCTGCCGGCGCGCCTGTCGGCCACGCGGGTGGCCAACGTGGAGGCGCTCGCGCTGGCCGCCTACCGGGCGCTGGGCTGCCGCGGCTACGCCCGGGTGGACCTGCTCGTCTCGGACGAGGCCAACGACGTGTTGCTCGAGGTCAACACCCTGCCCGGGATGACCCCGGCGAGCCTGCTGCCCAAGATAGCCCGCCACGCCGGGCTGTCCTTCCAGGACCTCTGCGAGCGCATGCTGGCCACCGCCGCGCTGGACGACGTCTCCGTCCGGCCGGGGGCCGATGCCGCCGCCGTGCAGGCCGCCCCCGTCCTCTCCGTGGTGGCCGCGGCGGGGTGACACGCGCAGGCGGCCCCCGGGCCCGGCTTGTTTGACAGGGGGGGGGCCAACCTCTACGGTGCGCCGGTTTTTGACCCGCCGCGTCAGGCGGACCGGACCGTGCAGGTCCGGAAAGGCAGCACCGAGCGATGAGCATCGTCGAAACCGTCTTCCTGGCCGTCTACTTCAGCTTGATGTGCGTGCTGGCCGTGTACGGCAGCCACCGTTACCGGATGGCGTTCCTGTACTACCGGCACAAGTTCAAGCTGCCCACGCCCAACGGAAAGCTGGCCGCCCTGCCGAAGGTGACGGTGCAGCTGCCCATCTTCAACGAGCTGTACGTCGTCGAGCGGCTCATCGAGTCCGTCTGCATACTGGACTACCCGCGCGACCACCTGGAGATCCAGGTCCTGGACGACTCCACGGACGAGACGTGCGGCATTGCCCGCGCGTGCGTTGAGCGGCAGCGGGCGCTCGGCCACAACGTCACCTACATCCACCGGGAGAACCGCTACGGCTTCAAGGCCGGCGCCCTGGAGCACGGCCTCAAGTCTGCCTCGGGCGAGTTCGTCGCGGTGTTCGACGCGGACTTCGTCCCCGGCCCGGACTTCCTCCGCCGCACGGTGCCGTTCTTCGCGGACGGCAAGGTGGGCATGGTGCAGGTGCGGTGGGGCCACCTCAACCGCGAGTACTCGGTGCTGACGCAGGCCCAGAGCATCTTCCTGGATGGCCACTTCATCATCGAGCACACCGCCCGCAACCGGGCCGGCTGCTTCTTCAACTTCAACGGCACCGCCGGCATCTGGCGGCGCGAGACCATCGGGGACGCGGGCGGGTGGCAGCACGACACGCTCACCGAGGACCTGGACCTCAGCTACCGCGCCCAGCTGAAGGGCTGGCAGTTCGTGTTCCTTCCCGAAGTGGTCTCCCCGGCGGAGCTGCCGGTCGACATGAACGCCTTCAAGAGCCAGCAGCACCGCTGGGCCAAGGGCTCCATCCAGACGGCGCGCAAGCTGCTCCCCACCATCCTGGGCTCGGACCTGCCCTTCGAGATCAAGCGGGAGGCCTTCTTCCACCTCACCAACAACATGGCGTACCTGTTGATGGTGCTGCTGTCCGTGCTCATGCCCATGAGCATGGTGGTGCGGTTCCAGCACGGGCTGCACGAGACGCTGTTCGTGGACCTGCCTCTGTTCATCTCCGCCACCGCCTCCGTGGCCTTCTTCTACGTGGCGACGCAGCGGGAGCTGGGGCTGGGCTGGTGGGACCGGCTGAAGTACCTGCCGTTCATCATGTCCCTGGGCATTGGCATGGCCATCAACAACGCCAAGGCGGTGCTGGAGGCGCTGCTCAACCAGCAGTCCAGCTTCGCCCGTACCCCGAAGACGGGGGCCGAGGGCAAGGCGGTGAAGGCCCCGGTGAAGAGCGCCTACCTGGGCACCAGGACGGTGCTGCCGCTCATCGAGCTCGGGTTCGGGACGTACTTCACCTTCGCCGTGTGGTTCGCGTGGGAGAAGGAGATCTGGACGAGCCTCCCGTTCCTCGTGCTTTTCCAGATGGGCTTCC
>VGRA01000091.1 GCA_016875515.1 Deltaproteobacteria bacterium
CGGAGGCGAAGCCCGCGGAGGCCCCCGCCGCGGAGGCCAAGCCGGCCGCACCGGCGGATGCGGCGGCCGCCGCCGGGATCAAGTAACCCCTCGCGCGCGAGCCCCACGCCATGTCCGACACCGAAACCCCTGAGAAGAAGTCCTCCGGCGGCGCCGCTGCCGCCTTCGGCATCTCGCTGGTCGTCTCCGCGGGCGTCACCGCGGGCGCCCTGTTCGGGATGGTGCAGCCGCAGGTGGACGCGCTGTCCCAGTCTGCCCGTGCGGCCAACGCGCAGCTGGAGCCGCTGGCCCTGAAGGCCGTCGCCCAGTCCAAGGCCATCGAAGAGCTCAAGGCTGAGGTGGCCAGGCGGGCCGAGGCGATCACCGCGCTTGAGGCCGCCGTGAAGGCGGCCGCCGAGAAGCGCGCCGCGGAGGCCGCCGCCGCGGCCAAGGCGGAGGCCGAGGCGAAGGCCAATGATCCCTACGCCCGGTTCCCGGCCCGCGGCGAGTGGAATGCCCCCCTGACGGTGGTGATGTTCGCGGACTTCGCGGACCCGCTGACCGCGCGGATGCAGCCCATCCTCAAGGGACTCGAGGAGAAGTACGGCAAGCAGATCCGGGTCGTGTTCATGAACCTCGCCGTCCGGCCCCAGGGGAAGCTGGCCGCGCAGGCAGGGCTGGCGGCGCACGAGCAGGGCAGGTTCTGGGCGCTGTACGAGGTGCTGCTGGCCAACCAGGCCAAGCTGGACCGCAAGTCCCTCGAGGCCCACGCCCAGGCGGCCGGCCTGGACCTGGTGAAGTTCGCGTCCGCACTGGACGGCAAGGCCTACGAGAAGCAGGTGGCCGCGGAGCTGGCGGAAGCGGTCAAGCAGGGTGCCACGGTCACCCCGACCTTCCTGGTGGGGACGGCGAAGATCGCGGGGGCGCAGCCGCTCGAGGCCTTTACCGCGGTCATCGACGAGGAGCTCGCGAAGACCGCCGCGAAGCCCCAGCCGTAGCGTCCAGGAAGGTCCCCAGCAGGACCCAGCGCCGCGCCTCGACCGGCACGTCCGGGCGGGGCTCCAGCGGCGTGGTGTAGTGCCAGAACGGCAGCCGGTACGCGTTGAGTCCCCCGAGCGTGGCCACCTCCGCCACCTCGGACAGGTGGCCGCGCCGCTCGTACACCAGCAGCTGCCGCCCCACCGCGGCGTTGCACAGCGTGAGGTGAAGGTCCACGTACCCGTCCCGCGCCTCGGCGTCCTCCGGGTGGTGATCATTGTGCGGCCCCACGTAGTCCCCCGGGCCGTAGCAGAGCAGCTGCACGCCCCAGCGCCGCTGCAGGGGCCGCCCGGCCAGCCGCTCGGCCAGCTGGTGGAAGGTGGCAGAGCGCAGCATCCGCAGGAGCCCCAGCCGCTGCGCCACCTGCCACGCCCGGGCGCGCCGGCTGTCCAGCAGCGCCGTGCGGACGCGCGAGGCCTTGGGGAGCAGCTCGCCGTAGTTCTCCACCATGCCCCAGGTGGCCTCGGGCGGGATGGGGGTCTCCATGGGGCGGAGGAGGGGCGGGAAGTGGTGCTCCAGCAAGGCGAGGCAACCGCGGGCCTTCTGCGGCGCGAGCAGGGCGGGGAGCTGGACGAAGCGGCGCCCCTCCCGTCCCAGCGCCCCCGCGGCCGGGTGCGCCCCGCGGAGCAGCGCACGGCCCTCGGGGCCGAGCAGGGTGGCGAGTTCCGTGGGGAAGGCGCGCATGGCGCCGTAAACCGTACAACGGAGGGGTGCATCCGGCAGCAGAGCCGGGTTATTCATACGGCCATGCTCGGAAACCGCACCTCGGCGGAGTGGATTGCCGAATACAGCCTCAGCCACCAGCACCCGGTGAACCGGTGGTGTCACACGGTGGGCATCCCCCTGATCGCCCTTTCCGTGTTGCTCGCGCCAGCGGGGTTCTTCTTCCCGCTCGCCTGGCAGGCGGCGCTCGGGCTGTTCGTGCTCGGGTGGATCTTCCAGTTCGTTGGCCACGCGTACGAGCGCAAGCCGCCCGAGTTCCTGAAGGACTGGCGCTTCCTCTTCGTGGGGCTGCGCTGGTGGTTCGCCAAGCTGGCGGGCAAGGCGCCGTGAGCCCGGCCCGCCCCGGAATCCCGCGGCCGCTGGTGGAGGCGCTGGTGGCGGCGCGCCGCGCCCACGCCTTTCCCTCGGAGATCCGCCCGCTCGCCCAGCGCTTCGGCCTGCAGGTGTTGGGGGGGCTCTTCCCCCACTTCAGCGAGCGCAACGGGTGCAACCCGGAGGACGTGGAGGAGGAGCTGCTCCAGCTGAAGGAGCTGCTCGCCCGGCTGCTGCGCGCGCTGCGGCACGAGGCGGCGCTCCCTCCCGACGTGGCAGACCGCTTCATGGCGGAACTGGTGGAGCTGCACGCGGTGTTGGGCGAGGACGCGGACGCCATCTGCCAGGGGGATCCTGCCGCCCGCAGCGTGGACGAGGTCATCTTCACCTATCCGGGCTTCTTCGCCATTGCCGTCTACCGGGTGGCGCACGCGCTGCACCGGTTGGGCGTGCCGGTGCTGCCCCGGCTGCTCACCGAGTTCGCCCACGAGAAGACCGGCGTGGACATCCACCCCGGGGCCACCATTGGCCGGCGGTTCGTCATTGACCACGGAACCGGCGTCGTCATCGGCGAGACCACCGTCATTGGCAGCCGCGTGCGCATCTACCAGGGCGTGACGCTGGGGGCGGTGGTGGTGACCAAGCAGCTGGCGGACTACAAGCGGCACCCTACCATCGAGGACGACGTGGTCATCTATGCCGGTGCCACCATCCTCGGCGGGGAAACCGTGGTGGGCCACGACAGCGTGGTGGCGGGCAACGCTTGGCTCACCCAGTCCGTGCCCCCCGCCTCCCTGGTGAGCCGCCGCAGCGAGGTCCGCGCCCGCACCGGCGCGCCGGCCGAAGAGGCCGACTGGGTCATCTAGTCCTGCAACAACATCCAACGGAGAGCCACGCACATGAAAGCAGACAGCATCCTTTCCACCATTGGCAACACCCCGCACGTTCGCCTGCGCCGGCTGTTCGGCGAGCGGGAGGTGTGGATGAAGCTGGAGCGCGCCAACCCGGGCGGGTCCATCAAGGACCGCATTGCGCTCGCCATGATTGAAGACGCCGAGCGGCGCGGGGCGCTGCAGCCGGGGGGCACCATCATCGAGCCCACGTCCGGGAACACCGGGGTGGGGCTGGCCATGGTGGCGGCGGTGAAGGGCTACACGCTGGTGCTGGTGATGCCGGAGAGCATGTCCGTGGAGCGGCGGCGGATCATGGCGGCGTACGGCGCCACGTTCGAGCTCACGCCGCGCGCGGCGGGGATGAAGGGGGCCATTGCACGGGCGCAGGAGCTGCTCCAGGAGACGCCCGGGGCGTGGATGCCCCAGCAGTTCGAGAACCCGGCCAATGTGGAGGTGCACGCGCGCACCACCGCGGAAGAGATTGCCCGGGACTTCCCGGAGGGGCTGGACGTCCTCATCACCGGCGTGGGCACGGGCGGCCACATCACCGCGTGCGGCGAGGTGCTCAAGCGGCGCTGGCCCGCGCTGCGCATTTTCGCGGTGGAGCCCACGAAGTCGCCGGTGCTGTCCGGCGGGCAGCCGGGGCCGCACCCCATCCAGGGAATTGGCGCGGGCTTCGTGCCGGCCAACCTCCACCGGGACGTTTTGGACGGCGTCATCCAGGTGGAGCCGGAGCACGCCTTCGAGATGGCGCGGGCCTGTGCGCGGCAGGAGGGCATCTTCGTGGGGGTGAGCTCCGGCGCGTCGCTGTCCGCGGTGCGCCAGAAGCTGCCGGAGCTGGAGCCGGGGGCCCGCGTCCTCACCTTCTGCTACGACACCGGCGAGCGCTACCTCTCCGTGGAGAACCTCTTCCCGGCTTGAGCGGCGCTCACCTCTGCAGCAGCCAGTACACCAGCACCACGAAGATCACCGGCCCGGCGCCGAGCGCGATGAGGCGTGCGTCCCGCTTCCATCCCTCGTCCGGCTCCGCCTTGGGCGCTACGGAGCTTGAGAACGTGGGGCCGGTGGGCGGGGACTCTGGCGGGGCCAGGGGCGTGGCGCGGGGCGGGCGCGGCGGGGGAGGGCCTGGGGCGAGGGGCGGGTCCTCCAGCGAGGCCAGGGTGATGCGGGTGGGCTCGTCCACGAGGCCCACCGGGGCGGCCCGGGTGCGCGCGCCGTCAAACGCGTCCGTGGAGGGGCCCAGCAGCCCCTCGCGCCGCGGCCACTGCTGGAGTGGATTCGTGGACTCGCCGCCGCCGCGCCGGGAATGGCGGGGATCGGTGTCCAGCTCATCGTCCATGGGGGTGGCGACGATGCGGGTGGCCTGCGGATTGCCGCGGCCGCCGCCGCTCGCGGCCAGCCGGATGGACTCCAGCTCCAGGCGCACCACGTCTGCCGCGGACGGGCGGCTCTGCGGGTCCTTCGCCATGAGCGAGAGGATGAGCTGGTCCACCGCCGGCGGCAGGCCCGGCAGCACGCTGGACGGGGTGGGGACGGGATCCTCCACGTGGCAGCGCACGAGATCGTACGGCGTGGGGGCCTCGAACGGGGTCTGCCCGGTGAGGGTGATGAACAGGCACACGCCCAGCGCGTAGAGGTCCGTCCCCGGCCCCACCGGCTGTGCGCGCGCCTGCTCCGGTGCCACGAAGCCGGGCGTCCCCATGAAGCGGGTCACCATGGTCTGCGCCACGAAGCCGTAGGGGACGGCAGACTGCTTGGCGATGCCGAAGTCCAGCACCTTCACGTACATCTGGTCGTGCTCCTCCACGAGGAAGATGTTGGAGGGCTTGAGATCCCGGTGCACCACGCCCGCCTTGTGGGCGGCGGCCAGGGCGGCGCAGACCTGCTCGTAGAGGCCGAGCGCCTCCACCAGCGGCAGCCGCCCGCCGCGGCGCGCCAGCTCCTGCTCGAGGCTGCGCCCCTTGAGGAACTCCATCATCAGGCAGTGCCGCCCGTCCGGGGCCGGCAGCGTGAAGTAGTTGAAGATGCCGACGATGCCCCGGTGCCGGATGGCGTTGACCAGCCTGGCCTCGTCCTGCAGCCGCTGCACCTGCTCTGGATCTCCCGCCGCCTCCGGGCGCAGGACCTTCAGCGCCACGGAGGCGCCGATGAGGGGGTGCTCGCCGCGGTATACGACGCCCATGCCCCCGGTGCCCACGCGCTCTCGGACGATGAAGTCCCCGATCCGCGTGCCAACGAGGGTGTCCACGTCCGAATTCCTGCGCAGGCTGGGCCGGTCGGACATCGGGCCGACATTCGACCGGACCCCGCCCCGCGGGTCAAGCTTCCATGCGACAGCCGTCCGTGGCTCCTGGGTGTGGACTCACCAATTGAGCCCCGGGGCGCCCACGGGTACCGTCCACCTCTGAGAGCCAACCATGGGGCACGTCCACATCCTGCGGGACTTCACCTCCCGCGCCGAGTCCGGCACCCGCACGGTCCGCATCTACACGCCGGACGGGTACGACGCGCGCGGAGATCACCGCTACCCGGTGCTCTACATGCACGACGGGCAGAACGTCTTCTCGCACCGCGAGTCGGCCATGATCGACACCTGGTGCGCCAACGTGACGCTCGAGAAGCTGGTGTCCACCGGCGCGGTGGAACCCTGGCTGGTGGTGGCGGTGGACAGCGGCCCGGGGCGCATATCGGACTGCTCGCCGTGGGCGCACCGGGGGCGCCCGGGCCACGCGGAGCGGTACGCGCGCTTCCTGGTGGACGAGCTCAAGCCCTGGGTGGACGCCACGTACGCCACCCGCACCGAGTCCCGGTGGACGGGGGTGATGGGCAGCTCGCTGGGTGGGCTCATGTCCCTCTACCTGGGGCTGAGCCGCCCGGGCACCTTCGGCCGCGTGGGGGCGCTGTCCCCCACCGTCATGTGGGCAGACGACGCGCTCTACCGCGCGTGGACGGCGCACACGCGCCACTGGACGCGCATCTACCTGGACGCCGGGCTGGGCGAGCACATCCACGTGGAGCAGCCGCTCGCGTACGGCGAAGGGGCGCGCGCGTTCCACGCCCACCTCAAGTCACTGGGCTACCACCCGCACGAGCTGTTCCTGGTGCTGGAGCCCGGCGGCCAGCACCACGAGCGGGACTGGCAGCGGCGCCTGCCGCTGGCCTTCCGCTGGCTGCTCGGCTGAAGGCGCCTGCCGCGGCCTCAGGCCGGCTGCTGGATGCGGCGCACCGCCGCGTGCATCTCCTCCAGCGAGACGTGGCGGATGAGGAACATCTCGTCCCCCATGGCCTTGCGGAAGAGCGCGGGCGGCTCGCGGTGCCACAGCAGGTGCTCTCCCAGCTCCCGCACCAACTCCTCGGAGGTGTGGGCGTAGGCGCGGCTGCGGCGGCGGGCCACGTGGCAGACGTGGTGGCGCGGCGGGCGGATCCACTCGGACGGATCCCGCCCGGCCACCACCGCGGCGTACAGGCGGTACACGTCCGTGTCGCACGCGTAGTTCATCATGTCCGGCATGAAGCCCCCGGGCGGGCGGAGGTTGGCCTCCAGCACCACATACCGGTCCGGGGCCGTCCGGAAGAATTCAATGTGGAACCAGCGCTCGGTGAGCCCCAGGGCTGCCACCACCTTCTCCCCCAGGGCGCGCAGCGGGGCGGGGATGTCCCGGAGCGACCAGAAGGAGATGTCCCGCTGCTCCGCCACCGTCTCCATGACCCCTTCCGAGTACTCGTGGCTGAGCGCGAAGCAGACCTTGCCGGACCGGTCCGCCACGCCGTCGAACGTGACGATGGTCCCCTTCACGTAGGGCTGCACGAGGAAGCCGGGCCGCAGGGACTCGAAGCGCTGGACCAGCTCCGCCTCGGTGCGCACCATGCCGGCGTCCGCCGCTCCCACGCCCACCTCCGGCTTGAGCACGAGTGGGTAGCCGTACCGCTTACCGAACGCCCTGCAGGTCTCCAGCGAGGTGGCCTGCGCGGTGGGGATGTCGGGCAGCCCGGCCTTCTGGAAGACCAAGTGGCTGCCGTACTTGCTCTGCAGCCGCCGCACGTCCGCGGGCAGCAGCCCCGGGACGTTGAAGGCCTCGCGCAGCTCCGCTTCCACAAGCAACCAGTGCTCGTTGAGGGACTCCACCCGGTCCAGCTTGCCGTGCCGCCAGGTGAGGTAGCCGGCCGCCCGCACCAGGGCGTCCCGGTCGTTCAGGTCCGGGACGTGGACCGCCTCGGCCAGCACCTCGCGCAGCTCCGGGGCGAAGGTGTCCGGGGGGGCGTCTGCAATGGCCACCACGCGGACGCCGGCGTCCCGCAGCGCGCGCGCGAAGTGGACGAAATGGGGAGGGAAGTGGGGGGAGAGGAACAGGAAGTTCATGGCCCGAGCCTGCTGGACCCTAGCGCAGGTGCCGGATGCATTGACACGCGCGGCGTGGGGCTGAAACGGTGCGGCCCATGAGCGAACAATTCCCGGTGACGGTGGCGGTGAGGCGAGCGGATGGGCGCACCGAGCAGGTGCAGGTGGGGGTGGCCACGCGCACCGTCGAGGGCTTCAGCCTGCAGCTGGGCGAGCTGTCCATTGGCAGCGCGCCGGTGACCCGCGAGCCGGCCCGCGCCGCGGCCCCGCGCGCTTCGTCCGGTGGTGGCGGAGGCGGTGGCAGCGGCATGGTGTTTCCGCCGTACGGGCGCAGCAAGGGGATGCCCATCTCCGGCGCGTCCATGCAGGACCTGGAGTTCTACGCGAACGGCTCGCGCCGCAGCCTGAACGAGCCGTCCAAGGCCCGCTTCCACGACAAGGAGCGGGTGTTGCTGGCGGCCATTGAAGAGGAGATTGCCCGGCAGCAGGGCGGGGGCGGCGGCTCGGACGGCGGCTACGGCGGTCCGCCGGACGACGTGCCGCCTCCGGGTGACGAGGACGCCCCGTTCTGAGGATGACCGTCTCGGACGCCACGGTGGAGTCGCTGGTCCGCACCCGGCAGATGCTGCTGGTGACGGGCAAGGGCGGGACCGGCAAGACGCTCGTGTCCGCCGCGCTCGCGCGGCTGGGGGCGAAGCTCGGCCGGCGCGTGTTCTGCGCGGAGATCTCCTCGGACCCGGACGCCAGCTCGCGCGTGGCGGAGGCCTTCGGTGTGAAGCTCTCGGGCGAGGCCCCCCGCGAGGTGGCGCCCGGCCTGAGGGTGGGGATGGTGACGCCCACCATGGGCCACCGCCGCTTCCTGGAGGACGTGCTCCCGGTGCGGCTGCTGGCGGACGCGGCCATGCGCTCCGG
>VGRA01000092.1 GCA_016875515.1 Deltaproteobacteria bacterium
GGCCGCTGCCGCTCGGCCTGGAGCACCGGCCAGGCGGCAACTCCGTCCGCACCGGGGGCGAGTCCGTGGGCGCACTGTGCAGGTGTCCGTCCGCCCGACCGCGCCCGAGTTCCCACCCCGCGGGAGGAGGCCCCGTGGCAAGCGTGAGGGATGACGAAGCGAGCACCAGGACGGAAGCGCGGATGGAGGCAGTGGACAGCGGAGCAGGCGCGGGAGGCGCTGGCGGGTTGGCGCGCCAGCGGGGAGACGCTGGAGGGGTACGCGCGTCAACTCGGGACGACAGCGCAGCGGCTGCGGTGGTGGCAGCGGCGGTTGGGAGAGTGGGCCGGCCCGGCTGGTGAAGTGGTGGAGGCGCTGCAGCTGGTGCCCGTCACCGCGCCGGCGGCGTCGTCGGTGACGGAGGCGGAGTCAGTGGCGAGCGCGGTGGTGCACCTGCCGGGCGGGGTGGTGGTGGAGTTGGACACGCGCACGGTGGCGCCGGGGTGGGTGGCGCAGTTGGCGTGGGACGTGGCGAGGGGGCGGTAGTGCTGCTGCTGTCGCGGGCAGTGCGGGTGTACGTGGCGACGGCGCCGTGCAACCTGAGGAAGTCCTTCGAGGGGCTGGCGAACGAGGTAAGGCAGGCGCTGGTGAAGGACCCATTGAGTGGGCACGTCTTCGTCTTCCTCAACCGGCGCAAGACGCAGGTGAAGCTGCTGCTGTGGACGCGGGGCGGCTTCACCATCGTGGCGAAGCGGCTGGAGAGGGGTACCTTCACCTTCCCGGCGCGGGTGGCGGAGGGGGCGCGCAGCGTGGAGGTGGACGTGCACGAGTTGTCCATGCTGCTGGAGGGCATCGACGTGGGGGCGGCGCGGACGAGTCGGCGGTGGGAGCCCCCGGCGCACCAGCGCGGCGGGACGTGGCCTGCGGTTTTTTGAAGAAGACACGCACCCGCGGAGGTGGCCGCGACGACAATGCGGCGCGTGCCACCGGTGAGTGCGACAGCTTCCAGCAAGGGACAGCAGCGAGGGCCGGTGCTGGCCATGCTGCGGCAGCTGCTGGAGTCCGGCCAGGACGAGGAGGTGCTGGCGCTGGTGAGGCAGCTGCTGGCCCGCAACGAGGAGTTGGAGAGGCGGCTGGGCGGGCGGATGAAGGCCAACGAGGGCGTCAGCAGCGCGCAGCTGCGGATGCTGTTGGACGAGGTGCAGGCCGGGGCGGACGCTGCGCGGCAGCAGGCGGACGAGAAGCTGCGCGCGCAGTCCGGCATCGACGGGGCGGGGGCGGAGGGCCTCGAGACGGAGGAGCCCCCGCGGCGGCCCCCGCTGCGCAAGCGCGCGCCGCCGCGGCTGCGGCGCATACCCAACGTGCTGCAGGTGCCCGCGGCGGAACGCCCCTGCCCGCAGTGCGGCGCGGACAGGGCGTGCATTGGCCACGACGTGACGGAGGTGGTGGAACTCATCCCCGCCGAGGTGGTGGTGCGGGTGGACAGCCGGGAGAAGCTGGCGTGCGCGGCATGTGACGGCCAGCACGTGCGCGCGCCGGCCGGGGACAAGGTGGTGCCGGCCGGGCGCTTTGGGACGATGCTGGTGGCCACGCTGGTGGCGGAGAAGTACCGGGACGGGCTGCCCCTCAACCGGCAGCGGGAGCGCTTCGAGAGACTGGGGCTGCCGGTGTCCAACTCGACGCTGGCGGACCAGGTGACGTGGGCCACGGACTGCATGCGGCCGCTGTGGCGCTGCGCCATGTCGACGGTGCTGCGCGCGGGGGTGATGCACCTGGACGGCACGACGCTGCCGGTGCTGGACGACAAGGCCGCGGGCAACATCAAGCTGGGCAGCCTGTGGGGCTACGTGGGCGTGGACGGGGAGGAGTCCACGGCGCTGTACCTCTACTGCTCGACGGGGAAGGCGAAGGGGCAGCGGCCCGAGGAGATGGGCCCCGAGGACATGCTGGCGCTGCGCGAGGGCTTCACCGTGGCGGACGCCTCCAGCCTCTTCGACGCGGGCTTCAAGCGGCCCGGCATCACCGAGTGCGGCTGCAACATGCACGGCCGGCGGTACTTCACCAGGGCGCTGGACGCGGGGGACGCCCGGGCCGCACTGCCCCTGGCGGCGTGGAAGCGCCTGTACGAGGTGGAGGCGGAGGTGCGCGGCCGGGAGGCAGCCGCCGTCCTCGAGGCCCGCCAGCAGAGGAGTCGCCCCGTCTACGAGGAGCTCCTCGCGTGGGCGCGCGTCCACCAACCGCACGAGCCTCCGTCGTCGATGATGGGCAAGGCGCTCCAGTACCTCCTCAACCACCAGGTGGCCCTGACGCGCTTCCTCGAAGACGGCCGCATCCCCATCGACAACGGCGCGGTGGAACGGCTGCACGTCCGCACCGCCATGACGCGGAAGAATTTCCTCTTCGCCGGCAGCGACGCCGGCGGAGAGCGCGCGGCCATCGCCTACACGGTGCTGGGGTGCTGCGCCCTCGAAGACGTCAACCCCGTCGAGTACCTCGCCGACGTCCTGCCAAAGCTGTCGCGCCGGCTCCGCCTCGCGGACGTCCCCGCGCTCATGCCCGCCGCCTGGAAGCAGGCACGTCCGACTCCCGCCTGATTGCAGCCCGGCCTCGCGTCAACCGCCGCGCGACCGCGGTCGGGCGGACGGACACCGACGCAGTGAAATGCGGCGCGCGGCGGTGCGGTGCGCCTCTCCGCGCGAGGTTCCGATGCAGGCGCGCCAGGATTCGCTCGTTCGCAATCGGCGTCATCGCCGCGCTCGCGATGCTCCCCGCCTGCTCGGGAGGCGGCGGGAGTGGCTACAACATCATCGAAGAGGTGGACCTGCGGGCAGCCGTGAAACGAATCGAGGCCGGAATCTCCCTCGAACTTGGTCACGTTTTGGACACTGCGGGAGAATGGGAGGAGCAGAAAGTCTGAAGCCCCCCCGGCAACTACCGAGAGGGCTTCAGGTTTTTCAGTTGCGGGGGCAGGATTTGAACCTGCGACCTTCGGGTTATGAGCCCGACGAGCTACCAGGCTGCTCCACCCCGCGACAAGTTGATGCGCGCCGCGGTATACAGATGGACGTCCCTGCCGTCAAGCCCCTTCTTTACTTCAGGGCGAACTCCGCCCGGTTCGGCCACCCATCCGGCGTCAGCTTCAGCGCCACGATGAAGAACTGCCCCGCTGCCACGCCCCCGGGCCCGGCGAGCCACGCTTTGGCCGCCTGCGCCCGCGCCTTCGCCAGCAGCCGCTACGCCTCGTCCGACACTTGGCGCCCGGCGCGGCGGTGATCTCAAGCCAGCGAGGCCCCGCCGAGCCACGTGGCAGCGCGCCGCAGCCGGGGCCGGATTTTCATGGAGGGTGCCGACATGGCGGTGGCCTGAAGCACCCGCTGGCGCCGTATTCAATGGGAGGAATTACGGGGCCCCGCATAAGCGCCTACACTCGCATCCACCATGGCTGCACGCCTCGACTGGTCCCTCGTCGTCACCCGCTCCGCGGAGGCCCAGTCCCTCGGCACCCAGCTGCCCATCCAGAGTGACCAATACCCGCTGCCGGACGAGGGGCTCCCCTTCGTGGTTCGCGTGGCACGGGGGCTCGGCCGCAAGCCGCGCCCCGATCCCGCCAACGCCGCGGCCCTCGCGGGCAACCCGTTCCTGCCCCCGTTCGAGCCGGGGCTGTTCGTGCAGGAACTCACCCCCACCCACCGGGTGTTGCTCAACAAGTTCAACGTCTTCCCACACCACGCCCTCGTGGTGAGCCACGACTTCGAGCCTCAATCCAGGCGGCTGGGCCTCCCGGACTTCGACGCGCTCCACCGCTGCCTGGACGGGGTGGAGGGCCTCGCCTTCTACAACGCCACCGCCGTCGCGGGCGCGAGCCAGCCCCATCGCCACTTGCAGATCATTCCCCTGCCCGTCCCGTTGCTCCCCGGCACCGTCCAGCTGCCCTGCCGCGCGGATCTCCTCCCCCTGCCCGCAACCCCGGAGGGCTCCCTGGGCGCCTACCGCGAGGGGCTCGCCCGGTTGGGGCGGGACCACGACGGGGCGGGCTACAACCTGCTGTGCACGCGAGAGTGGATGCTGCTGGTTCCGCGCGCCCGCGAGTCCGTGGGGGACGTCTCCCTCAACGCGCTCGCCTTCGCCGGTTCCTTCTTCGTGAAGACGGAGGCCCAGCGCGAGCAACTGCGGGCCACCGGGCCGGCCGCCGCGCTGCGGATCGCCACGGGCGGGTAGACGCCACGCCGGCAGGTGTGCGATCAGCCCGGGCGTGATCCGCCTCGACAACATCGGTTCCCAGCACGGCCAGCAGATCCTCTTCGTGGGCGCCTCCTTCGCCCTCCACAAGGGGGAGAAGGCCGGCCTCGTGGGGCCCAACGGCTCCGGCAAGTCCACCCTCTTCCGCTACATCATGAAGGAGGAGCAGCCGGACGAGGGCAACGTCTCCGTGGACCGCGGCGTCACGCTCGGCTACTTCCGCCAGGACGTGGGCGAGATGAACGACGGCTCGGTGCTCGAGCAGGCCATGGCCGGCGCCGGCCCCGTGGCCGAGGTGGCCCATGAGCTCAAGGAGCTGGAGCGCAAGCTCGGGGATCCGGAGTTCGCGGACCAGCTGGACAAGCTGGTGGAGCGCTTCGGCGAGGTGCAGTCCCGCTTCGACGAGCTGGGCGGCTACACGCTGGAGACCCGCGCCCGCGAGGTGCTCGCCGGCCTCGGCTTCCGGGACTCGGTGGTGGACGGCCCCATCTCCGCCCTGTCCGGCGGCTGGAAGATGCGCGTGGCACTGGCCCGCATCCTGCTGATGCGCCCGGACGGCATGCTCCTGGACGAGCCCACCAACCACCTGGACCTGGAGTCCCTCATCTGGCTGGAGGGCTTCCTCAAGCAGTACGAGGGGGCACTTCTGATGACGTGCCACGACCGGGAGTTCATGAACCGGGTGTGCAGCCGGACCCTGGAAATCGACGGCGGCGAGGTCAACAGCTACAGCGGCAACTACGACTTCTACGAGCAGCAGCGCGCCATCGCGGACACGCAGGCCCAGGCCACCTATGAGCGCCAGCAGGCCATGCTGAAGAAGGAGCTGGCCTTCATCGAGCGTTTCAAGGCCCGCGCCAGCCACGCTGCGCAGGTCCAGTCCCGCGTGAAGAAGCTGGAGAAGATCGAGCGCGTGGAGCCGCCCCGGCGCAACGTGAAGGTGAAGTTCGACTTCAAGCCGCCGCCCCGCTCGGGCGAGGACGTGGCCAAGCTCGCGGGCGTCCACAAGTCCTGGGGAGATCTCACCATCTACAGGGACTTCGACTTCCTCGTGCGCCGCCGCGAGCGGTGGTGCGTGCTCGGCGTCAACGGCGCCGGCAAATCCACCCTGCTCAAGCTGATCGCCGGATCCGCCACGGCAGACACCGGCAGCGTGGTTGTGGGACAGAGCATCAGGCTCGGCTACTTCGCCCAGCACGCCATGGACCTGCTGGATGCCAACAAGACCGTCTGGCAGACGCTCGTGGACGCCTTCCCGCGGAGCACGGAGGGGACCCTCCGCACGCTCGCCGGCTGCTTTGGCTTTCCCGGCGACGAGGCGGAGAAGTCCGTGAAGGTCCTCTCCGGCGGAGAGAAGGCGCGGCTGGTGCTGGCGGTGATGCTCTTCGATCCGCCGAACTTCCTCGTGCTGGACGAGCCCACCAACCACCTGGACCTCGCCACGAAGGAGATGCTCATTGACGCGCTGAAGGACTTCGAGGGGACGCTCCTGGTCGTCAGCCATGACCGGCACTTCCTCTCCGTCCTCACCAACCGCGTCCTCGAGCTCACCCCGGAGGGGCCGCACCTCTACGGCGGCGGCTACACCGAGTACGTGGCCAGCACCGGCAAGGAGGCCCCGGGCCTGCACGCCTGAGCGCAGGCCCCCCAAGCCGGCCAGGTCCCAGAACGACACCGCCCGGCAGGCCTCAGCGGCCCCCGGGCGGTGCATGCTGCGCGGTGATGCGGCAGGGCTACAGTTTGAAGCCCTTCAGCTTGTCCGCCAGCGTCCCGAAGCCCTTGCCGCCACCGCCGGCCTGCTTCTGGGACTTCTGCCACTCGGCCACGGCCGCGCGCTCCTCGGCTCGCTCGGCCTCCGTGAGGGACAGGCGAACCTTCCCGTCCTCGATGGAGATGATGGCCGCCTTGAGCTCCTGGCCAGCAGTGAAGGCCCGCTTGAGATCCGTGCCGCGATCCGTGCCCGTCTCGGAGGCGGGGATGAGCCCCTTGCCGCCCGGGAAGGCCACGAACACGCCATAGGACTCGATCCGGTCCACCTTGCCCACCACCACCATGCCCACCTTCGGACGGGGACCGGCGGGCTGCGCCGCAGCGGCCGGCTGCCCCTGCCCCTCCTCCGCGGGCGGCGGCGGCGAGGCAACACCCTCGCCCATGATCTTGCCGTCCTTGATGAGCCGCAGGGCAATGCGCTTCTCCGCCCCGTCCACCTTCTCCACCTGCACCTCCACCTCGTCCCCCACGCGCACGGCGTCACGCGGATGGGCGATGCGGCGCTCGGACATGGCAGAGACGTGGATGAGCCCGTCCACGCCAGGGCGCAGCTCCACGAACGCGCCGAACTGCTGCAGCCGCACCACGCGGCCCTTCAGCGTGCTGCCCTCCTTGATCTCTGCCACCGCGGCCTTCCAGGGGTCTTCCTGGCGGGCGCGCAGCGAGAGCGTGATCCGCTCCTTGCGCCTGGACTTGTCCGCCGCGTGGGGCTCGGCCACCTCCATGCGGAGGACCTCCACCTCCACCTCGTCCCCCACCTTGACCACCTCGGACGGGTGACCCACGCGCACATGGCTGAGCTCAGAGACGGGGATCATCCCCTCGAGGCCCCCGATGTCCGCGAACGCGCCGAAGTCCCGCACACCCGTGATCCGCGCCTTGAGGACCTTCCCCACCTCCAGCGTCTTCCGGGTCTCCTCGCCCAGGCGCTTCTGCTCCTCCTCCAGCAGCGACCGGCGTGACAGCACCACGTTCCGGTCACGGACCTCCGTCACGCGGAACTTGTGGCGCTCGCCCACGAACACCTCGGGCTTCTCCACGAAGCGGATGTCCATCTGGCTGACGGGGCAGAAGGCGCGCACGTCGCCCACCGCCACCTCGAAGCCGCCCTTGTTGACGGCCAGCACCAGCCCCTCCACCGGGATGCCGGAGGCCTTGGCGTCCGCCAGGCGGCCCATGGACGCGGCCCCCTTGCCGAGCGAGCGCGAGAGCAGCACGCCCTTGGCGCCCGTCTCCATGACGAAGGCCTCGATCTCGTCCCCCACGCCGAAGCGGAGGATGCCCTCGTCGTCCTTGAGCTCGCGCAGGTCGATCATCGCCTCGCTCTTGCCCCCGAGCGACACGAACGCGGTGTCCGCGCCCAGCTGGAAGATCTTCGCCTTGACCTTCTCACCCACGCGCACGGACTTCCGCGTCGGCTCGGACTTCACGCTCGCCTCGAACATGTCCGCGAAGGACTGGTCCTCCGGGACCTCGGCGAAAAGCGCGTCGCTGGGGACGTGCCTGGGCGCCTCCGGTGCAGCGGCCTCGGTGGACTCGGCGGTGGCAGCGGCGGGAGCACCTTCCACGGTGCGGGTCTCCACGGCGCCCGAGGCGCGGCGGACCACCACGAGCGGCCCCTTCTTCTCCTCGGCGGGCGCGGCGGCGCGCTCCTCGCGCGGCTTCCGCTCCGGGCTGTCGCGGCGCGGGCCACGCC
Organism: Deltaproteobacteria bacterium; assembly: GCA_016875515.1. GTDB lineage: Bacteria > Myxococcota > Myxococcia > Myxococcales > Myxococcaceae > VGRA01. The sequence goes on from VGRA01000092.1 coordinate 7,685, forward strand.
CCCCCCCCTCGCGGCGCCGGGGCGGCTCGTCACCGCTGCCCCCCTTGCCTGCAGGGATGCCACGCATCACGTCACCAAACGTCGCCTTGGGCTTCTTGGGGCCGAAGCCACCACCGCTCTTCTCGTCGCTCACTTCCAGACCTTCCTGTCGGTTCGTACTGCTTCCCCGGGGTGATGCCACCGCGCGGGGCGGCGCACCATACACATCTGCATCCCTCTGGCAAAGGCACGCTTGGGGCCCGCCACTACTCCCCGTCCGGCAGGATCTCCATCCCCGCGGGCATGCCCTGGCCCGGCGGCATCCCGAGGCCCGGTTGCCCGGGCACCCCCTGCATCCCCGGGTATCCCCCCACCGGCACCAGGGCCCCGTCCCCCTGCGCCCCAAGCTTCTCGCCCGGGTTGCAGGGCCGTCGAGCAACCCGCGCTCCTGGCACCGCCCGCGGCGCGCTACGACACGCCCATCTGGG